>JAISRP010000301.1 GCA_031273585.1 Synergistaceae bacterium | reverse complement strand
GAGAAGGTCTTCTGGTCCGACAAACGCAACAGGTACATGCAGCTGATGGAGGAACGCCGCGAGCTGGACGCCATCTCGGAGCTTGCAAGCGCAAAAAGAGAGGGCAGGGCCGAAGGTTTGGCCGAGGGCAGAACTGCGGGATTAGCCGAAGGTGAAGCCAAGGGCAAAGCCGAGACGGCGCGTCGGATGCTGGCGCGCGACATGGAGATATCGGTTGTCGCGGACATAACCGGGCTCTCCGAGGACGAGGTGCGCGCGCTGGCGGAGTGACGCCCTAAAAAGCCCCAGCGGCAGGGCAAGTCACAGGACTTTTTCGGTGAAAAATATAGATTGCGACGCGGGCGCGGAGGCCATAGCGGGTTTCGTGAGGGCGATATCGCCCATACTGGCTCACCCTGTAACCCGCGTGCGGCTCGTTCGCAGGTATCGCGTGGTGACGCGGGAGCTTTCTCCCCTGATGACAAGCCGTCCAGGTTTGAAACCTTCACCGGACATGAGGCTTGACCATGTGGATACCTCTGCCGGGACTCTGGACGGAATCCGAAAGATTCATCGGCTCCGCAGACGGGCGCGGGAGGGATATTTATATTATAAAGGACGGCAGGGCAACGGACGGGCGCGCATGTTATGGAATTGTCGAACAGACGGCAAAACAGAGCCGCCTGTTCGGCGGCTCTGTTTTGATATAGCCGATTGAATAAACCGCGTGGAATTTTGCCGATGACGGTTGCGGTGACAGCAAAGGTTTTCAATCTTTACCCTTTAGGCTTCTAATGTTAAATTGCTATATCATTGAATGGTTTGGTCAGTCATTCGTCTTTCCGAGAAGGGGCAGGACTAATTCCCACGACCTGCGTGCGGCGCCGGATCTCGAGGCAAGATAATCCCTGCCCGCCGCGGCTGAGGGCCTCAGCTCGCCGAGGGCGGCTTTTCTCCAGAGCGAGGCGATCTCGGAGGCGCACTTTACCTCGTGGGCCGCGCCCAGGCTGTCGAGCTCGGCGGTCGGGGCCGCGAAGTCCTCCATGTGGGGGCCGTGGAGTATCGGCGTTCCCCAGCTGGCGGGCTCCAGTATGTTCTGCCCGCCCTTCGGGACGAGGCTGCCGCCGACGAACGCGGCGTCGGCCACACCGTAAAGGTCGTAGAGCGCGCCTATCTCGTCGACGATCACTATGTCCGGCGGCTCCGGCGAGTCCCGGTTCGTCAGGCTTGAGAACATCGCGACGCGGAACTGGGATCCAGCCATTGCGGCGACCGCCTCCGCCCGCTCCGGGTGCCTCGGGGCCACGATGAGCATCGATCCGGCGGGAGGGGCTTCCCGCCGGAATTCCCTGAACGCCGCTATCACCGCCTCGTCCTCGCCCTCATGAGTGCTGCCGGCGACGAAAAAGCTCGCGCGACCCGAGAAGCCCCGCGACAATTTTTCGAGCAGGGCGGGGATTTTTTCGGACGCCGCCTCCCTGCGCTGGATTATGGCGTCGACCTTGCAGTCGCCGGTCACGTGGATCGCCCCCGGATCCGCCCCAAGGACCTCAAAGCGCCGCCCGTCCTCCTCCCCCCTCGCTAAGATGAGGTCGAACAGGCCGTATGCCTCCCTCAGCGCGCCCCTCGCGATCCCGGCCCTGTTCCAGGTCCTGTCCGAGAGGCGAGCGTTCAGCAGCACCGTGGGCACGCCGCGCCCACGCAGCTCCGTCAGCAGGTTCGGCCAGACCTCGGTCTCCGCCGTTACATAGGCGGACGGATGCAGGGCATCGCAGGCGGCGCGCACTATGCGAGGGATATCCCAGGGCGCGTACGCGTGAAACTCGATGAGATCTCCCACGAGAGATCGCGCGCTCGCCTCACCAGTCTCAGTAACGGTCGACATGACGATGGCGCCGTCCCAGCCGGACGCCGCCTCCCTCGCGAACGGAGCGGCGGCCTGCACCTCGCCGACCGAGACGGCGTGAAGCCACAGAGTTTTCCTTCCCGCGATCCCGTCGAGCTTTGCCTGATCATACGCCCCGCACCTCTCGTCGAAGCCGGTCCGGTGCGATTTGAGCAGACGCCCCCTTATGAGGGGAAAAGCCAGGCCCGCGGCGAGCCTGTAGGCGGAGAGGAGCAGCCCCATCTAGGAAATTCCGGCCTTCAAGATCTCGTGCAGGTGAACGATGCCTATGGGGATCTCTCCGTCGACGACCACGAGGACGGAGATCTCGAGCTGTTCCATTATCCTCGTGGCCTCCGTCACGAGCCTGTCCGGCAGCACGACCCTCGGGTCCCTGGTCATCCCCTCCTCCACAGGCAGGTCCATTGCGGAAACGCCCCTGCGCTCGAGCAGCCTGCGGAGGTCGCCGTCGGTGAATATGCCGCGCAGGGCCCCGGACTCGTCGACTATGACCGTGGCCCCGTAGCCCTTGCTGGTTATCTCGAAGAGCGCGTCCCGGACCCTCGCCCCGACCCTGGTCACCGGCAGGTCGCCGCCCGACCCCATGAGGTCTGAGACCCGCAGGAGCAGCCTGCGCCCCAGCGAGCCTCCTGGGTGGAACACGGCGAAGTCCTCCGGCTTCAGGTTCTGAAGTTTCGTTGCAATTCCAGCGATCGCGTCGCCGACCGCCATCTGGACGGACGTGCTGCTCGTCGGGGCTAGGCCCAGAGGGTCCGCCTCGCGATCTACCCCGACGTCGAGCAGGATGTCGGAGTTCTGCGCCAGCGTCGACGAGGCGCGCCCCGTCATCCCTATGACGGACGCCCCGATGCGCCTGAAATACGGCAGGAGGGATATCACCTCCGGCGTCTCCCCGCTGTTGCTGATGAAGAGCCCTACGTCCTCGGGGCAGACCATCCCGAGGTCCCCGTGCGACGCCTCCGCGGCGTGCAGAAAAAATGAGGGCGTCCCCAGGGAGGCGAGCGTGGCGGCCACCTTTCTGGCGACATGCCCAGACTTGCCGAGACCGGAGACCACGACCCGCCCCCTGCACGAGGCAATCATTTTAGCGGCCCGAGTCAGCTCGCCGCCGATCCGCGACGCCACGGCCTCTATGGCCCGCGCCTCCTCGATCATGACGTTCGTGCCGATCCGGCTCAGTTCCTCGTCGGAGAACGTCTCCTCAAAACTAGAACCAGTCACCTGACGCCACCCCCCTATATATTGAGACGATCACCATCCCGCCCCATTCATTTTTATGACTGTCGAGTTGTCTCAGTGCTATCTGGGGAAAGACTGATTTAACGTTAGGAGCCTAAAGGGTAAAGATTAAAACCCTGACCGGCTCTGCATCATCAGACGACAAAATTTCGTTTGGACGCTTTAATCAGCGCTTCCCTAGTCCCCCCTCGGACCATTGGCGGCAAGCAGGCCGTTCTTCGAAAAATATTTCCTACGTGCCACTCTCTTCCTGACATAAAAAATATACTCCTTCAGCACCTCGCCCTTCCGTGACAGTTTGCCGCGGTATGTAATCCAATTTATCCCGGTGAAAGAAGTCATAATTCTGTTGTCCATGCACATATCAGAAAAAGTCGCTCTCTACTGGCGCGACCTGCGGCGGATGCTATAATGCTTCAAGTTTTAGTATGGTTAATTTCAGAACGCCAATATTTCACTAGGGGTGGGGAGCGGTGAAGGAAAATTATGTCTCGCGCGTGAAGATCAGCGGGTATAAGTCCATCGAGAACTGCAACTTGAAACTGAGGGATTTAAACGTGATAATAGGGGCAAATGGCGGAGGTAAGACAAATTTTATAGATTTTTTCCAGTTATTGAATCATATTTTTGGCAGAAAACTCCAGGAGTACGTCGTAAAGTCATGCGGGCCGGATGAGATCCTTCGCTTTGGGAGAGACGTTACGCCTCAGTTGAGCGGCGAGATCGTGGTCGGGTCAAGGCAATACGGCTTCGCTCTCTCGCCGGCGCCTGACGGCAGGATGGCGTTCGCCGACGAATTTATCAGCAACGAAGAATTTCAGAACCGCCACGTCGGCTCAGGGCACTTTGAAACATTGATAAACGAGTATGACGAGAAATTTTCCAGGGTAAAATGCAGGGTCTTCCACTTTCAGGATTTGGGGCGGAGCTCCAAGATAATGCAGCCGCAGCCGCTCGATGCCGACAACATGATGTTGTCTCACGACGCCGGCAATCTCGCGCCGCATCTGTACTACCTGCGGGAAAATTACAAGAAGAGCTACGACGTGATAGTGAAGAGGGTGCGGGTCGTAGCCCCATACTTCATTGATTTCTCGTTCAACATATACGGCGGCGGCAGTCAGGAGATGGTGGAGCTGAAGTGGCTGGAGCGCGGCTGCGACACGCCGCATAACGTGCGCAATTTCTCGACCGGCACCCTTTCGTTCGCCTGTCTCATGACCGTGCTCAAGTCCCCTCGCGAGATAAGGGACGACATCATTGTACTTGACCAGCCGGACTTGAACCTCCACCCGACCGGGCTGCGAATCTTCGCAAATATGCTGAAGGTCGCCAAAAATTATATGCAGATTATAATATCGACCAACTCCAGCGAGATGCTAAATCAGTTTGAGGTCGAGGACCTCATCGTAGCCGACAGGTCCGGAGGCGCTACCTTCCTCTCCCGCATCTCCAGGGATGAAATAGACGAGTGGGCGGAGCACTGCACGCTGAGCCAGATATGGGAGAACAACATCATCGGCGGACGGCCCACGTTCAACCCGGGTCAGATATACGTAAACAACCCGGATTGAACGATCCTCCCGCACGCCGAGAATTTTCGCAGGGCGAAGACCGTGGGCGCCGCCCACGCCCGGGGGGGGGGGGCGGGGGCG
>JAISRP010000165.1 GCA_031273585.1 Synergistaceae bacterium | reverse complement strand
CAGGTGGCGGGCCCGTCCGTTTTCGGTGACGCCGCGGGACGGGGAGGCGATCGACGATGTCACGGCCCGCTCGTCGCGCGTGGCGGAGGATATAGTGGAATCGGGCCTCCCTGGAAATTCGACTTTCGTAGTCGCGCACGGCGCCCTCCTGAGGGCGCTGCTGGCGGCCCTGATGAAGGCCGAGGACATAAACCTCATGTGGAAGATGAGGCTCGACAACTGCTCTATTACCGTGATAGACATCTGGGGGAGAAGGCCCTCCCTCTACGTGCTGAACGACACCCATCACTGCCGGGTCGGGAGCGACGAGGCAATAGCCATGCTCTCGTTCTCGTCATAAATTATATGACCATTAGCTTGGCTCAAGTGCCGAAACATCGGCTTGCCATCGGCTGCATGATCTAGCCCGATAGTCGCAAAAAATAAAAATAAAAATTTATCGGGACGCAGGGAGCCGCTCCCACGCAGGGGTCCCGGGCAGGACTCGGCGGGTTTCCGGCGCGGGCGGGCGTTTGCGTCTTATTCACAGGCGTCATGCGTTATGTTATGATTATGACTAATGAAGAATTGGCACACAAGCACAAAGAGGAGGTGTGAGTGTGAAGGACGACAGAAGCGTCTCGTCCATGGATCCGTTGGAGGAGAGGGCTCTGTGGGAGTCCGTCGCCCGAGGCGAGGACGAGGCCAGGGAGAGAATAATAATGGCGTACAGGCCGATGGTCTTCTGGCTCGCCAAGAAGTTCAGGGTGCCGTACAACGCGTACCCGGACCTCATCCAGGAGGGCATGATCGGGCTCATAGCGGCGGTGGACAACTTCGAGGTGAGCCGCAACAACAGGTTCATCACCTACGCGTATTACAAGGTGCGCGGCAGGATGGCCAACTTCCTTCAGCGTTCGGAGGCGAGGGCCCCCCTGCCTGTGGAGGATGAATACCTGGAGCGTCCGGACTCGTTCGAGGCCGACCTCGACAAGATAGAGTGGCAGCTCGCCATCAAGGAGGGCTTCGAGCACCTTCCCCGCAAGGAGAAGGAGGTAATAAGCTCCCTCATCATAGAGGGACGCCGCGCCTCCGACGTGGCGACGGAGCAGGGGGTGGGGGTCAGCCACATATACAGGATTCAGCGAAGGGCCATAACCCGCCTCCGGAGCTGGTTTTTGAGGAGCGACGCCACATCCGAGGCGTAACCGGTGAGAATGTTTCGAGTTTCTGACGATACCGGAGGTGCTGATAAAGTGGGAGAGAGCGGAGGCGGATTGCTCGACAGGAGACTGCGAAGGATAGAACGGTGGATGAAGCGCCTCATGTCAGCGTGCGGCTGCGGCTCGTGGAGCTCCGCGCTCATGGAGATAGAGTGCATGGAGGCCGAGACACGCGGTCTGAGGGAGGACCTGTGGAAAGCGGTGGAGACCGAGGCGGAGCTGCGCGCCGGGAGGCCCGTGCGCAGGACGCTCCTGGCGGGAGTCAGGGTGTCCGCGATAGCCGCGCTCATAGTGCTCGCGTCGGTGCTCCCTCTCTCTGTCGACCAGGACAGGTCGTTCGACGCGTACTCGGGCGACTCGATAGAGCTTCTGACCAGCAGCGAGAGTGAGATCTTAAACGCTCTGAGGCAGGCGCTCAGCGGAGGAAACAGCGGGACGATCGTGCTGTCAGTCGGCGGATCGGAGGAGAGCCCGGTCATATCAGGGCTCGCCTCGGCTGAAGTCCGGACTGCCAGGGCAACGGCGCCGTCCCCGGCAGTCGTGCCGGAGGCGGATTTGCCCCCTGCCGCGCCGGCTGAGAGCGAGGCGGCATTGCCTCGCGAGCCGTCGGCCGACGAGGTGATATCGCTCATTCAGGTGGGTCAGAGGGCGCTTCGCAGATCAGAGCGGGGGATCAGTATCTATCCGTGATAATGCCCGTCATGGAACAGGATGTAAAAATCGATGGACATAAGTGGGAGATGATTCGTTTTGCAGTCTGAATCCAACAGGGGAAATTATTTTGCGAGGGGACGTTTCGCCCGGAGTCTGATCATCCTGTTTCTGGCGGCGATGCAGATATCTGCGCCTCGCGGGGACGCGGGCGCCCTGGCGTCCGACGGCAGCGTCGGAGGGGTCCCGGTCGTCATCGGAAACCCGGAGGGCGAGAGGATGCCAGCGCCCGAGATAGACACGTCGGAGGTGACGACGGACGAGCCGGAGCCGCTCACCGAGAGCAGGCCGCAGGGCAGGGGGGGAAGACCTCGCGCCCCGCAGTCCATGCCGCTTCTGTCCGTGTCGGTCGAGGGCAACTCCGAGATCACGGGAGAATATATACTGTCGGCCGTCACCTCGCAGGTTGGCGCGCCGATGGACCAGAACAGGCTGGGCAAGGACGCCGACGCCATATTCGAGCTGGGCTTTTTCTCCAACGTCGACTATCGCATAGAGGATGAGGCGGACGGCTCGCGCGTCGTATTCATGGTCACGGAGAACCCATCGATCGAGGACATCAACTTCTTCGGCAGCAGCGTATACTCCGCCGAGACGCTGAGGGAGCTCTGCTTCACCAAGCCGGGGATGATCTTCAACCGCGTGTTCTTCCGCAACGACCTGCAGCGGATAAAGGAGAAGTACCAGCAGGACGGCTACGTCATGGCCCGCGTCAACGACGTCAGGATAGAGGGCGCGGTGGTCAACGTCTACATAACCGAGCCCAGGTTCGGCGAGATAATCATCCAGGGGAACACGAGGACGAAGACGTACGTCATAGAGCGGCAGCTCAGCATAAAGGGCGGGGATTACTTCAACGCCACGAGGCTCCGGTACACTCTGAGCAAACTCCAGGGGACCGGGTACTTCGAGGACGTCAACGTTGGCTTCGAGCCCGGCGAGTCGCCGGACGTTATGAACCTGGTCCTGACCGTCGTCGAGGCGAAGACTGGACGCATAGGCATATCGGTCGGCTACGGATCGCAGAGCGGCCTCAGCGGAGGGCTGTCATACAGCGACAACAACTGGAGGGGGCGCGGCGAGAAGCTGGGCGTCGGCTTCGACCTCGGCGACAGGGAGCAATACTGGCTGACTCTGGAACAGCCCTACATGGACCAGAAGGTCTTCGCGTGGAAGGTCGGCGCTTACAGGAGGTCCTGGGACGACCTGAGCTACTACGACGACGACAAATATCAGTTCGACTACGATGAGAACAAGCAGGGCGCCTACATCGGGGCGGGCAGGAAATTTTCCGAACGGTCGAAGCTGAGCTGGTATCTGACGACCGAGTGGCAGGACGTCGATATCGAGCTCCGCTCGGAGGCGACCCCGACCCCGGGGCAGCTCGAGGAGATGGAGAGCGGCAAGAACTACATGCTGACTGGGCGGCTCATGAGGGACAATTCCGACCCCTACACGCCGTATCCCAAGGGGGACATCGAGTCCATCAACGTCGAGAAGGGCATCGAGGCGCTCGGCGGGGAGTGGTCCTACTGGAAGTACTGGCTCGAGGCTCGGTATTACACCCCTCTCAACTTCATAACGGAGATGTTCGAGCGAAATTTCACGGTGGACGACATACCGCCCCTCGTCGCTACGCGCCTCATACTAGGGGACGCGGACGGATACATACCGTGGGCCGTCGACTACACCCTCGGCGGAGACAGCACGCTGCGCGGGTTCAAGGACAAGAGGTTCCGAGGGGACCAGATCTTCCTGTTCAACGCCGAGCTGCGCCTCCCGGTGCACAAGAGCGCCTCGCTCGTGTTGTTCTACGATACCGGCAAGGTGTGGGACAGCTACAGGGGGGAGAACTTCGACTTCGGGGACCTGGCGGACGGCTACGGGATGGGGGTCCGGGTGCGCACGCCCCTCGGCAATCTGAGGCTCGACTTTGCGCAGGGCGATGAGGAATCAAGGGTACACTTCGGGTTCGGCGAGATGTTCTAGCGCCGGTCCGGTGCGCTCCGGATGTGCCGATGGAGTTGCGGCGGCAGTGGTTGCTGCAACTCCGTTTATTTTTGTACTCCTCATGTGCCTGCTCCTCATGCCGTCTCCGCTCTGGGCGGCGGTGAGGGTGGAGGGGCTGAACGGGTGGCTCGCCTCCGGCGCGGAGAGGAGCCTTGGCGCGGTGTACGAGCATATTCCGCCCGGCGAGACCAGCGGCTACAAGGAGTCGCTGATCAAGGTAGTGGCCGAGAGGCTGCTGTCGGGCTACGTCGTTAAAAGGGTAGCCCTCTCCGGCAGCGATGTGCTCGTGCTGCTCGAACCTCGCAGCGCGCCGCCGGGGTGGAGCGTCGAATTGATCCGGCCGAACCTGAGCCCGCCCGTCGACGGCTGGTTCGAGTCCGACGCGGATGGGTTGGCGGGGGATATCGCATCCCTGGTCGAGGGGGTGCCGACAGAGGCGCTGGCCTGGGGCGACCTCGACCTCAAGCGGGAGATAGACGCGATCTGTTCGTCCCGCCTGCCTGGGTGGCGGACGTCCATAATGATCCGCAGCGCGCCGGAGGATGGCGTCCGGCTCGAGGTGTCATTCACTCCGGATCAGCCGCTGACGCTCGCCGTCACCCCGCGCATAAACTCGTCGTCCATACCGGTCATGCTCCACTCCAACCTGAGGGACGACCTCCTCAAGGGATTCGCCCCCGTCATCGGGATCCCGGTGCCGTGGCTGGAGGCGCACAGGGATGACCTTGTGGCGCTCGGCAGGGAGATCCTGAGCGATGAGTACATAGTGGAGTCCGCGCGCGCCGTCCCGGAAGTGACGGCGCGGACCGGGGTCGTCTCCGAGCTGGACATAGACCTCGAGAGCAACAGGTATGCGGCGTGGGTGTGGTTTGCGGTGTACAGCGGCGTGGAGGACAGGTACCCGGAGGCAGGACTGCACTTCGGCAGGCGCACCCTCCCCTTTAACGGATGGGAGGTGGAGCTCTACGGAGAATTTATCGTGTCCCTCAACGACTGGGACCTCGAGTCGAGGTTCGGCACGAGATGGGCGCCGTGGCGCAATATATGGTTCGGCGGGGAGTGGAGCGACGCGGACAGCTCCTGGTGGCTGCGGGCATCGGTGGAGTCCCGTCCGCGGAAGCCCTACGCCTGGCTCAGGTACAGCCTGGAGGGGGAGACGAACGGGGGGCTCGGTTACAGGTTCAACGACTTCATGTCGATCGAGTTGAACTACGACTCCAGGTTTGGGGATTCGTGGTACGTGAGGGGCCTCGTGAACCTCTGAACAGGTTCTTTGAGGCGGGAGGGGGAGTTTAGGGAATGGGCGCAGTCGTTCTTGGCGATATTGCCCGCATTACCGGCGGAAGGCTCATAGGCGATGCTATGAGGCCGATATTGGGGGTGTGTTCCCCGGACGACCCGAGGGATGATATGCTGTGCGTTGTCTGGGACAGGCGGCTGCTGGGGGGCATCCCCTGCTGCGTGCCGGTGCTCTCGGACGTGGGGTCGATCTCCGGGCGCGACGGCATAGAGCACGATCGTCCTAAGGACTCGCTCGTAAAGCTCCTCCCTCACTTTGACAGGCGCAGAGGGGAGCCGCACGGGATAAGCCCGGGCGCTTGCGTTCACGCCTCGTGCACGATAGGCGACGAGTGCGCCATAGGCCCGGGGTGCGTGGTCTCGGAGGGGGCCGTGCTCGGCCGGGGGGTCGTGCTTCAGGCGAACGTGTTCGTCGGCAGGGGGGTCGTGATCGGCGACCGGTGCAGGATATCGGCCTCGGTGGTCCTGCAGGACTTCACGAGGCTTGGCAGCGGGGTCTTCCTGCACTCGGGGGTCGTGGTGGGGGATGACGGCTTCGGATACATTCAGGATTCGGATGGGCGCAGGGTCAAGATACCCCAGATCGGCGTCGTCGTCATAGAGGACGACGTGGAGATAGGGGCCAACAGCACCATAGACAGGGCCACGTTCGGCGTCACTAGGATCCGCCGCGGCGCGAAGATAGGCAGCCTCGTCCACGTCGCGCACAACTGCGACATAGGGGAGGACTGCGTGGTGGTCGGTTTTGTGGCAATAGGCGGGAGCGTTAAGATGGGGGACATGTCCCTCGTGGCGGGACAGGCCGGCATAGCGGATCACGTGACCATAGGCAGGGGGGTCACGGTCGCCGGGAGGTCCGGTGTCACGAAGAACATAGCGGACGGGGCCACTGTGTCGGGATTCCCGGCCAGGGACCACGCGACGGAGACGAGGTTTCAGGCGTCGCTCCGCCGCGTTCCGGATCTGATCGAGAGGATTAAAAAAACAGAGAGTTCCATTGGGGACCCAAGAACTGGAGGAAGTTGAAGGTTGACGGCAAGGAGATGCACTATTTCTGGGAGCGCGATGTTCGAAGGCGTGGGGATTCACACGGGGAAGGCGTCCTCGGTCCGAATTTCGCCGCTCACAGACGGCAGAGGTATTTATTTTGGATTCGGTGAGGAACGCTATCGGATCACGGAGGCTAGGGCGCAGGAGGCGCGGAGGAACACGACAATAACATTTCCCGGGGGGCAGACGGTGCAGACCGTCGAGCACCTGCTCTCTGCGGTGGCTGGGACGGGGCTCGACGACGTGCTGATAGAGCCCTTCGGGACTGAGATACCAGTGATGGACGGGAGCGCCATGCCGTTTGTGAGGCGCATCCTGGAGGTCGGGCTTGTCCAAAAGGACGAGATCAAAACTCAGTTTGCCCTCGCCGCGCCAGTCTGCGTCGATCTCGGCGACTCGATGATAACGGCAGTCCCGTCGGACTGCACGAGGCTGACCTACGTCATCGACTATCCCGGGACCGGCATAGGGACCGAGATGAAGGATGTAGTCCTGACTCAGGTGGCGTATATAGAGGAGATAGCGCCGGCCAGGACCTTCGGGCTCCAGTCGGAGG
>JAISRP010000159.1 GCA_031273585.1 Synergistaceae bacterium | reverse complement strand
ATCAACAGGGCCGCCGCGCCGAAGGCCGGCAACGAGGGGGTATATCACCTTCAACTGAAGCCCGGCGACGTGCCGGGGTACGTCATCCTGCCGGGCGCGCCGGAGCGCACCCTCATAATAGCCAAAAATTGGGACGACTCCCGCGAGGTCGCCTTCCACCGCGAGTACAGGACAGTGACCGGCACGTACCAGGGTATGCGCTTGGCCGCCACGTCTACAGGGATAGGGGGGCCCAGCTCCGAGATATGCATCCACGAGCTCGGCGTCCTGGGCGTTCACACCTGCATAAGGGTGGGCACCACCGGCTGCATCGTCCCGGAGTTCGACCTGGGCGACCTCATAATTCCCGTTGCGTGCGTGCGCAAGGACGGCACGTCCATAACCTACGTGGAGCCGGAGTTTCCCGCCTTCGCCGACACCCGCGTCGTGATGGCCCTGATGCAGGCGTGCGAAAAGCTGGGATACAGGTACGGCCTGGGGCTGGGATACACGACGGGTTCGTTCTACATAGGCCAGGGCCGCCCCCTGAACGAGGACGGCTCCGGCTACTGGCCCAGCTTCGCGGAGAAAATAATTCCCGACCTTCAGCAGGCGAGGGTGACTAATATCGAGATGGAGACGTCCGCGCAGTTCGTGGTGGGATACCTGCACGGCATGAGGATGGGCGCGGTGCTCTCCGTCATAGCAAACCGCGTCCTCGACCGCTGGGGGGACAACGGCGGCGAGGAGAGGGCCTGCCGGGCCGCCTGCGAGGCGATGAAAATATTGGCGAGCCAGGCGGCGGGGGAATAAATATTTTTAAAATGATGCATGTCAATCGTCTGAGAAAATATTCTCCTTCGGGATCGAACCTCCGGCGTACATTTCCGTGCGCCGGAGGTTTGGCCTCAACATCCTGCCACAGTGTCTGCGCGCATACTATCAGTGTTCATTATCCCCTTGCGGCTTGAGCGTTGAGACGATTAAAAAATATACAGGATTGCCCGAGAACAAAATTCTCGGGCTTTAAAAGGAATCCGCTTCACCCTGTGCATCGAATTTTATACGGCGGGCGTTAAAATATCGCCCGCCCCTTGGTTGTATAGCCGATTGAATAAACCGCGTGGAATTTTGCCGATGGCGGTTGCGGTGACAGCAAAGGTTTTCAATCTTTACCCTTTAGGCTTCTAATGTTAAATTGCTATATACCATATTGAACTGAGCCGTCAGCGAAAAAAAGCGGCCCCGGGGAACGACCGAACCGGGGACTGCTTGATTGTTTCTGCGCGCTGGATCCTTGACTCGTATGCTGCAAGTCGGGCATCGCGGGCCCTGGGGATTGAAATATAATCTAAGGGTTATATAATGACTGAGGGGTGAGATTGCTGATAATACAGAAAGTGGGCGGATTCAATCGAATCTATCAAGCCGCATGTTTTCCAATTGAAGTAGATTCTATGTTTGGGAAAAACACCGGAGAGAAAAAACGCTATTTGCGATGGTTGTATACGTGGCTCTCAATATTGGATAACTATGGCATGGAGGCGCTCTCGCTCGAGCAATTCGAGCATTTGAAGAATACTATCGAACCGCGTCTGTATGCAGTTCGTCATCCGCGCAGTCAGATAAACGAACGGTATATCTTTGTAAGGGCTGATTTAACGTTAGGGGCCTGAAGGGTAAAGATTAAAACCTTGATCGGCCCTGCATCCTCAAGCGGCAAAATGCCGTTCGGGCGATTTAATCAGCGCTTCCCTTTGTTTATGCAGACAACGAGAGCGCAATTTTGTTGACCGCGTTTAAAGAGCATGATGTCCGTGATTATGAAGCTGCCATCGCGAGAGCTTCAAGAATTTATTCGGAACTGGAGGAAGAGTGATTATGGACGTAAGCGAAAAAATTGCTCGCGCCGAGGAAAACCACTGGCTCGCCGATTCACTTTCCGCTGAGGAGCGCGCCGCCGCCGAATTTATCGCCTCCATCGCCGTAAGCATCCAACGCAGGCGGCACGCGCTGGGAATTACGCAAAAAGTCTTGGCCGATAAACTTGGCGTGTCACAGGTTATGGTCTCCCGCTGGGAGAACGGCGAGGAAAATTTCACAGCAGCCACTCTCGCAAAAATATCGAACGCTCTCGGGCTGGAACTGCACAATCCGTTTGAAAACCAGGCTCGGGCTGTATGATTGACGGCAATACAGTCGTTGAGAGAGTCCGTAAACGGGGGGGACGCGCGAAGCCCCGGGGAACGACCGAACCGGGGCCCGCTTCATGAGACTTCGCCAGTCGGCGAGGGCCGCTCCGCAATTTATCTTATATAATAGCTATACAACTTAAAGGGGAGTGGTTTCCTATGCAGGAGAACAAGAGAAGATCGTCCGGGTTCATGTTGATTTTTGCGTTTGTCGCTTCCGTTGTCTGCTTCGCCCTTGTCCCGGTTCAAACCGCGTTTGCCGCGGCGCCTCCCAGGGTTTTCGTGGCTTACCGCACTGACAGCTCTATAGTCGACGGGAAGGCCGAATACTTCGAGGGCATTAAAAAAACTCAGTTTGCATGGATGTATCTTGGCGTCGCCGGGGGCGACCCCAAGAGCAAGGGATCGCTCGAGATCAAGGGCGGCCGGTACACAGTCGGGACGTGGAATGACTGGCGCGGCAAGAAAGGCGTCAGCGAGAGCGGATCTGACCGCGCATTCGACATGGCCTTCGTCAACGGGCTTGTCGGGAAGATTCATTCTCCCGTCCTCGGCAAAGGCGAGGAGACGATTTTTTACGGCGCGGCGGAGACCGGCCTGTCCGAAAAAACAATATCCTGGTCCATAGGAAAAACTCAGGGCGAGGTCACGCTGCCAAAAATCCGTTCCACGAGCGAGCAGATGGAAAGCTATGTCCCTTACGCCGAATATATCCTCGCCGACGGCAAAGTCACGGGGATCACGCTGCGGATGGTCAAGCCCGATCAGCCGCAAAGCGCGATCGTCAAGGAGGACGGCTCCGGCTTCGGCGAATTTTGGAAGGTCAGCCTCTTCGGCCTCTCTCCAAGCTGGGAACATCTTCAGGAGATAAAAATCGACAGGAAGTTCAAGCCCGGCGACGCGGTAGAAGTCGAGCTGAAACTCGACAAGCCGAGGGAAGGACGCTTCATCGGTCTGGTTGACGTCTGGTATAAGGACGAAGCCCAAACGGAGGGCAGCGATGTCTGGCAGCGGTGGAGTTTTTATAAAAGCCGTTGAGGAAGTCTGGAAAAACGCTGATTTAATCGCCCAAACGACATCTTGCCGTTTGAAGATGCGTAGCCGACGTGGGGGCTAACCTCTTGCCCTTCAGATCCCAACGTCAAATCAGCCCTTCCCTGGAATCGGGGGTGTATATAGCAATTTAACATTAGAAGCCTAAAGGGTAAAGATTGAAACCCTTTGTTGTCACCGCAACCGCCATCGGCAAAATTCCACGCGGTTTATTCAATCGGCTATACATATAATGAAGGATGTAAATGTAAAAGTTGGATTCATCGGAACCGGCGGAATTGCCACGGCAAACCGGCGCGTATCGCCCGTGGATTGACGCCCTCGATGCGATTGGCAGACGTTGCGATCTGTAGTCATTGGCAGCGGCCCTCCCCCGGAGGGCGATTCTAAATCTTCTTCAATTCCTTGAGAATTTTTTGTCGAACGTATATCCGAAAGTCAGAAAATGCAGTAAAATATTCTTAGTTAAATTTCTCTCATATAGGGCGAACCAGGACTGACGAACATTCAGCCCTGTCCGGAGAGGCCTATGAAGCGGGTCTCCGGATGGGTCTGTCGATGTGCGGCGGTAATATTCGGCAAGACCCGCCCGCGCGAACTGGGGCGGATTGTGTTTTAATGTCTTTCAGTGGTTTTAAACCAGCATCAAAAACATCAAGGGAGGAATTTGAATGTCAAAGGGCAGAAAGATCACGATACTGGGAGCGGGCAACGTAGGGGCTACGACGGCGTACGCGCTGGCGGTTCAGGGGATAGCGTCGGAGATAGTCTTAATCGACATCTTCAAGGAGAAGGCCATCGGCGAGGCGGCGGATATCGTCCAGGGAGCGCCGTTTCTCTCCCCGTTCAAGATTTACTCCGGGGACTACGCCGACGCCGCGGGGTCTGACATAGTCGTCTTCACGCTCGGCAAGCCCCGCAAGCCCGGCATGACCAGGATCGACCTGGTCAACACGAACGTGGCCCTCTTCAAGGAGGACGTCGTTCCGCCCATAGTCAAGAACGCGCCGGACGCCATCTACGTCGTCGTGAGCAACCCAGTCGACATCCTGACCTATGCCGTGACGAAGCTCTCCGGTTTCCCGACGAGCCGCGTCATAGGCTCCGGGACGCTCCTTGACACCTCCCGCCTGCGCGCCATCCTGTCCGAGCGCATAGGGGTGTGCTGCTCCAACATCGAGGCATACGTACTGGGCGAGCACGGCGACACGTCGTTCATCCCCTGGTCCCTCTCCTCCATCTTCGGCGTGAACGCGGCGGAGTACATAGAGCATCATGCGCACGAGAAGAGCCCGACCTGGAGGGAGGACGTCCTGACGGATGTCCGCGAGGCCGGAGGCAGGGTAATAAAGAACAAGGGCGCGACGTTCTTCGCCATAGCCCTCTCGGTGTGCGAGATATGCAAGAACGTCCTGAACGACACGAACAAGATTCTGCCGGTGGGGCAGGTCCTGAACGGCCAGTACGGCGTCAGCGGCGTCTGCGTGAGCCTCCCGTTCGCGGTGGGCGCGAAGGGCATCTCGAGCGGCCTTCTGCCCAAGCTCGCGCCCGAGGAGGAGTCCGCGCTCCACAAGAGCGCGGAGGCCATAAAACCCTTCTTCGCCGGCATCTGAGAGACGAAGCCGCGGCGAGGCATGGGAAGGGAGAAGGACCTTGGGGCTCCGCCCCAAACCTCGCCAGGAGGCACTGCCTCCTGGACCTCCAATAAGTTTTTTTGTTTTCAGCCTACGGCTGAAAACAAAAAAACAGATGGGGGTCCGGGGGACTGGTCCCCCGGCGGGCGTGGGCGGCGCCCACGGTTTTCTTCTATCTTCTCTCTCTTACCGCGGCTGCGGTATAGCAGCAGAGACTGAGGCATACGAGGAGGTGTTTATGAGTTTGTGTCGCGGCGCAGCTTAGAACACGCGAGGTAGCAAGAGAGGAAGAATGCTCCTCGAAAGAGGGAGGTATCATCCAATACTCATGATTGGAGAAGGGGTTATGAAATTTAGTTACTATCCAGGATGCACGCTTAAAACGAGAGCCGCCGAGCTGGATGTGGCAGCGAGGCAGGCGGCGGAGGCGCTTGGCGTCATTATGGAGGAGCTGCCGGAATGGCAGTGCTGCGGAGCCGTCTACCCCATAGCGCGCGACGAGCTTGCGACGAGGCTGTCCGCGGTTCGCGCGCTCGACGGGGCGAAGCGGCTGAAAAATCCGCTTCTGACTCTGTGCTCTGCGTGTCACCACGTTATAAAGAGAGTAAACAACGACATGCAGACCGACGATGACATGCGCGCGAAAGTGAACAGTTATATGGATCTCGACGACCCGTACTCCGGCGAGACGAAGGTGGTCCACTACCTCGAGATGCTGCGCGACGAGATCGGGTTCGACAAGATCAGGGAGCGCGTAACTCAGCCCATGAAGGGGCGCAGGATATCGGCCTATTACGGCTGTATGCTCCTTCGCCCGAGCACGGTGATGCGGTTCGACAACCCGGAGAATCCCTCGATTCTGGAGGATTTTATCGCGGCTCTCGGGGCCGAACCGATCAGGTATCCGTACCGCAACGAGTGCTGCGGCGGCTATATCTCGATAGAGGCCCGCGACGTGGCCCGCGAGATGTCGAGGAAGATAATGAACTCGGCGGTGAAGCGCGGGGCGGACACGATCATAACCGCGTGTCCCGTGTGCCTCTACAACCTGAACGAGAACGGGACCGGCGAGGTTCCAGTGGTCTACTTCACGGAGCTGCTGGCCGAGTCGCTCGGGGTGAAGGAGCCGGAGGGAGGCCTGGTTCATGCACGCTGACGAGAGAAAAGAGGCTGAGACGATCATCCGGGCGAGCGGGGTGAACGTGAGGAAGTGCATGAAGTGCGGAAAGTGCTCCGCGACCTGCCCTAACTTCGACGAGATGGACATACACCCCCACAGGTTCGTCTCCATGGTGGAGGAGGGGGATATATTCGCTCTGATGCAGTCGAAGTCCCTCTGGAGGTGCCTGTCCTGCTTCGCGTGCGTGGAGAGGTGTCCCCGCGGCGTCGAGCCCGCTAACCTCATCGAGGCGGTGAGGCTCGAGGTAATCCGTCCGCTGGCCGGCAACAGGCTGAGGCCCGAGGCCATCCCGGCCCTTCTGGATGAGAAGATACCGCAGCAGTTGATAGTGAGCGCCTTCAGGAAGTACAGCAAGTGAGGAATCGCAGTAGATTCGGGGGAACGAAACAAACCGATATGAGGAAGTGAGTTTATTGCAAAAGATTGGTGTGTTTGTCTGCTGGTGCGGTAGCAACATAGCGGCGACCGTGGACGTGGAGGCCGTGGCGCAGGCGTCGTTGTCGGAACCCGGCGTGGTGTTCTCGACCAACTACCAGTACATGTGCTCCGAGGGAGGACAGTCGGCGATCCGAAACGCGATAGCCGAACACGGACTGACTGGGATAGTGGTCTGCGCGTGCTCCCCCAGGATGCACGAGGCTACCTTCCGCAAGACGGCGGCGGTAGCCGGCCTCAACCCGTACATGGTCGAGATAGCCAACATTCGCGAGCAGTGTTCGTGGATACACAGGGACAAGGAGGAGGGTACGAAGAAGGCCATAATACTGGCCCGCGCCGCGGTCGCGAAGCTGAACCGCAACGTGCCCTTAATCGCCGGCGAGAGCCAGGTGATAAAGCGCGCCCTCGTGATAGGCGGGGGGATAGCCGGAATACAGACGGCACTTGACGTGGCGGATGCCGGCTACGAGGTCGACATAGTGGAGAAGACCCCGACGATAGGCGGGAAGATGGCCATGCTCGACAAGACCTTCCCGACGCTCGACTGCGCGGCCTGCATCCTGACGCCTAAGATGGTTGACGCCTCGGCTCACGAGAAGATAAGCCTCTTCACGTACAGCGAGGTGGAGAGCGTCTCCGGCTTCGTCGGCAACTTCACGGTCAACATCAGGAAGAAGGCCCGCGGGGTCAACTCGGATCTGTGTACCGGCTGCGGAGTGTGCATCGAGAAGTGCCCTTCCAAGAAGGCGAAGAGCGAGTTCAACCAGGGTCTCTGCAACCGCAGCGCGATCTACATCCCGTTCGCCCAGGCCATTCCCAACGTCCCAGTCATAGACAGGGAGTCGTGCATCAAGTTCCAGACCGGCAAGTGCGGAGTATGCGAGAAGGTGTGCACCGCCAAGGCAATCGACTACGCCCAGGAGGACGAGATAATAACGAGGCAGTACGGGGCGATAGTGCTCGCCACCGGATTCAAGCCCATCTCCCTGGAGAGTTACGACGAGTTCCAGTATAACCAGTGCCCCGACGTCATAACGTCGCTCGAGTTCGAGCGGATATGCAACGCCGCCGGCCCGACGAAGGGCAAGGTCCTGCGTCCGTCCGACCACGAGCCCCCTAAGACCGTCGTCTTCGTCCAGTGCGTAGGGTCGAGGGCCACGGTCGAGTGCGGCAAGACGTACTGCTCCAAGATATGCTGCATGTACACGGCCAAGCACGCGATGCTGCTGCGGGAGAAGTATCCCGACACGGAGGTGTACGTGTTCTATATCGACGTCCGCACGCCGGGCAAGAGCTTCGACGAATTTTACCGCAGGGCGGTCGAGGAGTACGGGGTCCACTACATAAAGGGCATGGTCGGCAAGGTGGCGGAGGAGGACGGCCGCCTGATAGTGCAGGGTTCCGACCTCATAGCCGACAAGCAGGTCATAATCGAAGCGGACATGGTCGTGCTGGCCGCGGCTATCGAGCCCGACCCGACGGCCCGGAGCCTCGGCACGATGTTCACCGCGAGCATGGACACGAACGACTTTTTCACCGAGGCGCACCCCAAGCTGCGTCCCGTGGAGAGCCCGACTGCCGGCATATACCTCTCCGGCCTCTGCCAGGGGCCGAAGGATATCCCCGACACCGTGGCTCAGGCGGGCGCCGCCGCGTCGAAGGTGATAGGGCTTCTGTCGAAGGACAAGCTGGTCGGCAACCCTTGCGTCGCCGCCTGCAACGAGCCCCTCTGCAACGGGTGCTCCACCTGCGAGCTCGTCTGCCCCTACGGCGCCATCACCTATGAGGAGCATCTCGTGGTGGATCACGGAGTCAGGGAGACCCGCAGGGTGTCGTGCGTCAACGAGGCGATCTGCCAGGGCTGCGGCGCCTGCACTGTGACCTGTCCGTCCGGGGCCATGGACCTGAAGGGCTTCACGAACCTGCAAATCATGGCGGAGGTGGACGCGATATGCCGATAAACGAGGAAGGCGCGGCCTTCAAGCCCTTGATCGTGGCCTTCTGCTGCAACTGGTGCAGCTATGCCGGCGCCGACCTCGCGGGGTCGAGCAGGCTGAACTACCCGGTCAACGTCAAGGTCATCCGCGTGCCGTGCTCATGCCGCGTCAACCCGCTCTTCATCCTCAGGGCATTCCAGAGGGGGGCTGACGGGGTTATCATGTGCGGCTGCCACCCCGGCGACTGCCACTACACCTCGGGCAACTATTTCGCCCGCAGGAGGATGGCGCTTCTCTTCAGCATGCTCGACTATCTGGGCATAGAGAGGGGCCGCACGAGGGTGGAGTGGGTTTCCGCAGCGGAGGGCGCGAAGTTCGCCAACACTATGAACCAGTTTGCGGAGACTATCAGCGCGCTGGGCGAGTGCAGGAGGCTGGAGGATATCCGATGCGTAGAGTCAGAGATATGATGCGTAGCAGAGCGGGCGAGCTGCTGAAGGACGGCGCCGTGACGCGGGTGCTGGGCTGGAAGAGCGGCGAGTTTTACTACGATCCAACCCCGTCGTTCTTCGACACGGAGGAGTCCCTGGACGAGCTCGTGTACAACGGTTTCTCCGCAGCCATGCTGAGCAAGTACCTCATAGAGGCGACGAAGAAGGAGGGCCGGGTTCTGGTCTTCCTCAAGCCCTGCGACACGTACAGCTTCAACCATCTTCTGAAGGAGCACAAGGTCGACAGGGAGAAGACGTACGTCATAGGAGTGGGCTGCGGAGGGATGCTCGACATAGAAAAACTCCGGGCTCTCGGCGTGAAGGGCATCGAGTCGATGGAGGAGCTCGGCGAAAATCTCGTGATCCACACCCTCTACGGGGATAAAAAATTCGCAAGAGGGGACGTCCTGCTGGAGAAGTGCGCCACGTGCAAGGGGCTGGAGCACAAGGCCTCCGACGAGCTCGCCGTTCCGGACGAGCTGTGGGAGTGGGAGACCTCCGACCGATTCGCCCGCGTCAGCGAGCTCGAGGGCATGACCTCCGGCGAGCGGTTTGCGTTCTGGAGGGGCGAACTGTCGCGGTGCATCCGCTGCAACGCCTGCCGCAACGCGTGCCCCGTCTGCTCGTGCAACAAGTGCGTGTTCGACAACCCGAGGTCCGGGGTGATAGCCAAGGCGAACGCCGACACGTTCGAGGAGAACATGTTCCACATAATCAGGGCGTTTCACGTCGCCGGGCGCTGCACGGACTGCGGTGAGTGCAGCAGGGTCTGCCCTCAGAACATCCCGCTGCACCTGCTGAACCGCAAGTTCATAAAGGATATCAACGCCTTCTACGGTGAATATCAGTCCGGCGAGAGCGTCGACGGCAAGTCTCCTCTGACGGAGTTCAGGACCGGAGACGTCGAGCCCGGCATCGTGCACGAGAGAGGAGGCGCGTGATGATGCTGAAACTTTCCATTGAAAAGATGGGGGAGCTGTTTCAGAGGTTAGCGGAGGGCAGGAAGCTCTACCTGCCGCTGGACCGCGGCGGCCAGGTGGATTTCGGTCCCTGGACCCCCGAGGCCAAAGTACGCCTGGACCGGCTGAAGACGATAAAATCCGCCAAGGATTTTTTCTTCCCCCAGACTGAGAACATAGTCTCCTTCAAGAGGCAGGGGAAGGACATCTCCATAATCGAGAACCGCGACGCGGAGGAGCCGTTCGTCGTCTTCGGGGTACGGGGGTGCGACGCCCGCAGCCTCGACGTGCTGGACAGGGTTTTTCTCTGCGATCCGGTGGACTCGTTCTACAAGGCCCGCAGGGAGAACGGAGTCGTCGTCTCGATGGCGTGCTCCGAGCCGGAGGAGACGTGCTTCTGCAGCATCTTCGGCATCGACGCGGCCGATCCCCAGGGCGACGTCGTGACCTATATCATAGGGGACTTCCTGTACTGGGATGAGCGCACGGACAAGGGCAGGGCGCTTACCGAAACCGTAAAATCCCTCTTCTCCGATGCCTCCGGCGACAGTTCTCTTGTCGAGCGGAGCAGGGGGGAGATAAGGGACATAGTCTCCCGACTGCCGCTCTGCTCGCTCAGCCTCGAGGGCTTCGACGGCAGCGCGCTGAAGGAGAAGTTCGGTTCGCCCCTGTGGAGCGAGCTGAGCCAGGCCTGCGTCGGCTGCGGCACCTGCACCTACGTCTGTCCGACGTGTCAGTGCTACGACATACAGGATTTCGACACCGGTCACGGCATAAGGCGTTTTCGCTGCTGGGACTCCTGCATGTACTCCGACTTCACGCTCATGGCTCACGGGAATCCCCGCAAGAGCCAGGTGGAGCGATTCAGGCAGAGGTTCATGCACAAGCTCATATACTTCCCCGCGAACAACGACGGGATGTACTCGTGCGTTGGCTGCGGGAGGTGCGTCGCGAAATGCCCTATCTCCATGAATATAACGAAGGTCATCAAGGCGCTGGGGGTGGAAGTGAATGTGTGACAGTGAGATCAGGAGCGACCTGCTGATTCCCCGCCTCGGAGTTGTGACCGACATCAGGAGGGACACGCCCGACGTCAAGACGTTCCGCGTCAACGGACCAAGCGGCGGCGTCTGCTTCTCCCACATGCCGGGTCAGTGCGCGATGCTCTCCATTCCTGGTGTAGGCGAGGCGATGTTCTCGATAACGTCGTCCCCCACCAACAAGGAGTACATGGAATTCAGCATCAAGAAGTGCGGCTCCCTGACGGAGTGGCTGCACGATATGGAAGTAGGCCAGCAGGTCGCCATTCGCGGCCCGTACGGCAACGCCTTCCCAGTGGAGGCGGAGCTCAAGGGTAAGGACCTGCTCTTTATCGCTGGAGGGATCGGGTTGGCGCCGCTGCGCTCCGTAATCAATTATGTCCGGTATTACCGGGATAATTACGCCTCCGTCGATATCGTCTATGGCGCGCGCTCCATGGACGATCTTGTGGACATCGACGAGATCAGGAACGAATGGATCGGCCGTGGGGACGACGTGAACGTCCACCTGACGATAGACCGCCCGCAGGAGGGTTGGGACGGGAACGTCGCATTCGTGCCGGACTATGTAAAATCCCTCAATTTCCCGACTACGAAGACGGCGCTCATCTGCGGTCCTCCCATCATGATCAAGTTCGTGCTGAAGGCGCTGCAGGAGCTGGGCTTCGATAAGAGTCAGGTGTACACCACTCTGGAGCTGCGCATGAAGTGCGGAATCGGCAAGTGCGGAAGGTGCAACGTCGGCGCCAAGTACGTGTGCAGGGACGGCCCGGTGTTCCGCTGCGACAAGATGGAAGAAATGCCTGACGAGTATTGACGGAAGAGAGGGCGCAAGAAAAATGAAAGAAATGGTGAGAGTATTTTTGTATGGCAAGAAGTACGAGGTGCCGGCCGGCCTCACGATCATGGAGGCCCTTGAGTACGCCGGATACAAGCTTGTACGCGGGTGCGGCTGCCGCAACGGATTTTGCGGCGCCTGCGCCACGATATACCGCATCGAGGGCGACCGCGAGCTCAAGGCCTGCCTTGCGTGTCAGACGACCGTGGCCGACAGGATGTACGTGGCGACCCTGCCGTTTTTCCCCCTGATCAAGGAGATCTACGACATAGAGGAGATAAAGCCGACGGAGCAGATCATGATGCAGCTCTACCCCGAGATATACAAGTGCGTGGGCTGCAACGCCTGCACGAAGGCCTGCACTCAGGAGCTCCGCGTCATGCAGTACATAGCTTACGCTCAGCGCGCCGAGTACGAGAAGTGCGCCGCTGAGTCGTTCGACTGCATCATGTGCGGCGTCTGTTCCTCGCGCTGTCCCGCCGGCATATCGCACCCGCAGGTCGGAGTGCTGGCCCGCAGGCTGACGGGCAAGTACCTCGTCTCCCCCGCCGACCACCTGATAAACCGGGTGAGGGAGATAGAGAACGGGGAGTACGACGGGCCAATAGACGAGTTCATGCAAAAACCGGTGGAGGAATTGAAGGACCTTTACAACCACAGGGAAATTGAGGCGTAAGGAGGCGGCTGTGATGTATACACCCGAAATGTTCGAGTCGATCAGGAAGGTCGAGGCGACGAGAGAGTCACGCATAGGCGCCGATCTGCGCAGGATGACGGCAGAGGAGAAGACGAACCTGCTCAACGAGTATCACCCCGATTACAGAGCCGCCGGATTCACGACGCTCAAGATCGGCCCCAACAAGGGCGAGAAGGCCCCGGTGGAGCTTGCGGCCCTTCTGGAGGCCAACAGCCGCGTGAAGGACCTGGACATCGACTTAAACCAGATCGACTACGACGCGGACGTCCTCGTCATAGGCGGCGGCGGCTCCGGCTCCTCCACCGCTATCATGGCCCACGAGAACGGTGTGAACGTCATGATGGTGACGAAGCTCCGCATAGGCGACGCCAACACCATGATGGCCGAGGGCGGCATTCAGGCGGCGGACAAGCCCAACGACTCGCCCCTGATCCACTACCTCGACGCGTTCGGAGGCGGGCACTTCGCCGCCCAGCCGGACCTTCTCCGCAAGCTCGTCATGGACGGCCCCGGCGCCGTCAAGTGGCTGAACGAACTGGGCGTCCTGTTCGACAAGGAGAAGGACGGGACCATGATAACGACCCACGGGGGCGGCACGTCCCGCAAGCGTATGCACGCCGCGGCCGACTACTCCGGGGCCGACATCATGAGGACTCTTCGCGACGAGGTGTTCAACCGCAAAATTCCCGTCGTCGACTTTACCGCAGCCATAGAGCTGCTCCTGGACGACCAGGGCAACGCCGCCGGTGCTCTCCTCCAGAACATGGAGACTGGCGAGCACTTCGTGGCGCGCGCCAAGACCGTCGTCATAGCGACCGGCGGCGCGGGCCGTATGCACTACCAGGGATTCCCGACCTCCAATCACTACGGGGCCACCGCGGACGGACTGATACTCGGCTATCGGGCAGGCGCCAAACTGCTGTATCAGGACACGCTTCAGTATCACCCGACCGGGGTCGCGTACCCGGCCCAGATATTCGGCGCGCTCGTGACCGAGAAGGTCCGCTCGCTCGGGGCTCAGCTCGTCAACGTGGACGGCATAGCCTTCATGAACCCGCTCGAGACCCGCGACGTGTCGGCCTCCTCGGTAATCCGCGAGTGCAGCACCCGCGGCAAGGGCATAAAGACGCCCGAGGGCTGGGGCGTGTGGCTCGACTCGCCGATGATAGAGGTCATCCTCGGCAAGGGCGCCATCGAGAAGCGCATACCGGCCATGCTCCGCATGTACGGAAAGTACGACATCGACATAAGGGAAGTGCCCATGCTCATCTACCCGACGCTGCACTACCAGAACGGCGGCCTTCAGATAAGGGCCGACGGCCGCACGACTAACATCAACAACCTGTACGTTGCGGGCGAGGCAGTCGGAGGGATCCACGGCAGAAACCGCCTCATGGGGAACTCCCTTCTCGACATAATAGTGTTCGGCCGCAACGCCGGCAGAAACGCCTCCGAGGCGAGCAAGCACGTCCCGACGCCAGGCAGGCTGAACTTTAAGCACGTCGAGAAGTACGACAAGGAGAGGGAGGCTGCCGGCATAAAGAGCGACATATACTCCCCAAAGCTGCTGCCCGAGTACGCCCGCAAGGGCAGGTAACGGCCACAAGAGAACAAAGAGCAAGAGCTGGACCTTGGGGCTCCGCCCCAAACCCCGCCGGGGGACCTGTCCCCCGGACCCCCATTTTCTTTTTTTGATTTTCGCCCGTAGGGCGAAAATCAAAAAAAGTGAAAAGGGTCCAGAGAGCTTGCTCCCTGGCGGGTGCGGGCGGAGCCCGCGGTCTTGAACCTGTTTTTTTTAAGGAGGACTTAGTTTTGAGGGAGATAACCGCCGCCAGCATTACAGAGAAGATACGCGACATGTGCGCCGAGGCGAACTACCTCCTGCCGGAGGACGTGTCGGATTGCATCCGCTCCTGCCATAAGACGGAGCCGTGGGCGCCGGCGCGCGACACCCTTGGCAGGCTTATAGAGAACATGGACATAGCCCGTAACGAGAAGATGCCTCTCTGCCAGGACACGGGGCTGACGTGCGTCTTTCTGGAGCTCGGGCAGGACGCGCACATCACCGGGGGAGATTTGAACGAGGCGGTTCACGAGGGAGTCAGGCGCGGGTACAGCGAGGGATTTCTGCGGAAGTCAGTAGTGGCGGACCCGCTTCGGCGCAAGAACACAGGCGATAACACGCCGGCCGTCATAACGGTGGACATAGTCCCCGGGGACGCCCTCGTCATAACGCTCGCGCCCAAGGGCTTCGGCTCGGAGAACATGAGCCGTCTCAATATGTTCCCGCCCGCTGCGGGCGAGAAGGGCGTGAAGGACTTCGTGGTCGAGACGGTGCGGCTGGCTGGCCCCAATCCCTGTCCCCCGATAGTGATAGGGGTGGGAATAGGCGGCACGTTCGACCGCGTGGCGCTTCTGGCCAAGAAGGCCCTGATGCGCCCGGTGAACCGCCGCCACCCGGACAAGTACTACAGCGACATGGAGACGGAGCTGCTGGAGAGGGTCAACGCGCTGGGCATTGGTCCTCAGGGCTTCGGAGGCAGGACCACCGCGCTCGGGCTCAATATAGAGACGCACCCGACCCATATAGCGGGGCTGCCTGTAGCCGTCAACATAAACTGTCATATCACGCGCCACGTGAAGGCGTCGCTGTAGAGGAGGGACCGAGAATGCCCGATAAAGTTATAACAACACCGATGAGCAAGGAAGTGGCAGAGTCGCTGCGAGCCGGGGATACCGTCCTTCTGAACGGGGTCGTCTACACGGCGCGGGACGCGGCCCACGCCCGCCTGGTCGAGCTTCTGGACCAGGGCAAGGAGCTGCCGATAGACATAAAGGACGCCATAATATACTACGTCGGCCCCACCCCCGCCAAGCCGGGCCAGGTGATAGGCTCCGCCGGCCCGACGACGAGCTACCGCATGGACGCCTACGCGCCCCGCCTCATAGGGCTCGGGCTGCGCGGGATGATAGGCAAGGGCAAGAGGTCCCAGGACGTGATAGACAGCATGAAGACCCACGGGGCCGTGTACTTCGGAGCGATAGGTGGAGCGGCCGCCCTGATAGCCAAGACGATTACCGCGTGCGAGATGGTGTGCTACGAGGACCTGGGCTCCGAGGCCATTCGCAAACTGACGGTGCGCGACTTCCCCGCCACCGTCGTAATAGACTCAAAGGGCAACAACCTGTACGAGATAGGGGT
>JAISRP010000114.1 GCA_031273585.1 Synergistaceae bacterium | reverse complement strand
TTTTGAGCTCTGCGCACAATTCTGTCGTGCGTCAGGGCGATCAAAACAGCATTTTCCTAAATATTTAGATAAAGGTATATAATACCTCCAGTAGAAGATGCGCTACATGATGAAACATGGCAAACGCTATGGAGGGGAGGATCCTCAGCTCATCGATGGCGATATCTTCCAAATGACCATAAGCGCGCCTCCGGAACTCTGAACGAGAATATCCGCGAGATGCTGGCGGAAGAGTTGATCGAATACACGATCCCGGACAAGCCGAACAGCCGTCTGCAAAAATATCGCCTGACCGCAAAGGGGATGGAGCGGCTGCGGATTTTTCGGGAGCGAGGCGGGGCGTGAGTTTTGGATTGTACTGGCGCAGGAGAGGATTTCATCCTTCGAGATCAGGCTATAGCCGATTGAATAATCCGCGTGGAATCTTGCCGATGGCGGTTGCGGCGGCAGCACATGTTTCAATCTTTACCCTTTAGGCTTCTAATGTTAAATTGCTATATTATTAGCCGTCCCATCTTTAATTCGTTGGAGCACATAGCGACATACCCACGACATCAACGGGAAACTGGCTTCCCGAGCCAAATTCCGTTTGGTATTTTGTGCGAAGTTTCAATTTAGTATATTTTGCTGATTGCAATGTTTAAGTCTTTTAGTAATATGAATTTGGTCGTTTCGATCCAAGAAAACACAAGGGAGGTGTCAGATATGAGAAGAATATCGGTGCTGGCGGCGATGGTTTTTGCTGTGCTTTTGCTTGCGAGCGGGGCTTTGAACGCGGAGGCGGCAGTTACAGTCGTCGCGACTGACAATGGGTGGGACAGCCAGAAATTCCACAACGCGATAGCGGCGCTCGTCGTGGAACATGCGTATGACGGGTATAGGTTCGACGTCTCAACCGCGTCGACAACCATGAACTGGCAGTCCATGATAGCAGGAGATGTCGACATCGACATAGAGAGCTGGACCGAGAACGTGGCGTCGTACCCTGACGACGTGGCGAGGGGAGATATCGTTAACGTCGGCGTCCTCGTGGCGGACAGCGCGCAGGGTATTTACGTGCCGAGATACGTCGTGGAGGGCGATGCCGCTCGGGGCATAAAGCCAACGGCCCCGGATCTAAGGACGGTGGCCGACGTCGGCAAGTATCCGGAAGTTTTCCCGGACGAGGAGAGCCCGGGCAAGGGGCGGCTGTACGGCGCCATACCGGGCTGGATGGTGGACGAGATACTGTACAAGAAGTACGAGTTTTACGGGCTCGACAAGACGTTCAACTACGTCCGCCTCGGCAGCGAGGCATCCCTCTTCGCGTCGCTCGTCTCGGCGTACAACCTGGGCGAGCCCTGGGTGGGATACTGCTACGAGCCGACTTGGATCGTTGGCCTGCTCGACCTCGTGAGGCTGGAGGATGCGCCTTATGACCCGGCCCTGTATCTCGACGGGAAGTGCGCGTTCCCATCCCAGGAGCTCAAGATAGTCAGCAACAAATGGTTTGCTGAGAAGGCCCCCGATCTGGCGGGGTTCTTCAAAAAATATCGCACCAGCAGCGCTGCGATATCCCAGGCCCTCTCATACCTGGAGGAGACCAGGTCGTCGCACGAGGAGGCCGCGGTCTGGTTCCTCAAAAACAACGACTCGCTCCTGGACGAGTGGCTCCCGGCGGCAAATGCCGGCAAGCTGAGGGATTATCTGGCGAAGCGGTAGCGAGACGGCATTGCGGAGGAAGCGCTGATATTTAATTTCTCGAGGGAAACGCTGATTTAATCGCCAAAGCGACGTTTTGTCGTCTGAGGATGCGGGGCCGGTAGGGGTTTTAGTCCTTATCCTTAAGGCCCCGACGGCTAAATCAGCCCTTCCCGAGGGGTGTTTTTTAGGAGGTGCCGGCGTTGCCTGGACGTTAAGAAAGGGCTGATTTAATCGCGCAAACGATATTTTGCAGTCGTAAATGCAGGGACTATCGGGTTTTTATATTTATCCTCAAGGTCTCTGACGATAAATCAGCCTCTTCCTGGGCCTCGCCATTCGGATCGAAACGATAAATCAGCCTTCCTGGATTTGCCGCTAACGCCGCGGTGCCGGATTCCAATCTGTATTTTTCAATGACGGTAAAACGGGCGCATCGGCGCCGCCTCCCGCCGGAGCGGGCGGCTGTGTCCTGCGATCCCGTCGTCGAAAGGAGGATCGCATGAAGGAGTTTTTTGACGAATATATACTCAAATTTCCGTCCGCCTGGCAGTTTAAGGTGGGGAGCGCGATTGACGACGTCGTGAAGGCGTTCTCGCGCGATCATCAGTCGGGGCTGCGGATGATAAGGGGGGCGGTTGTGTCCGGCATCGGCGGGATTCGCGCCCTGCTTCAGACCATCCCGTGGATCGCGCTCGTCGCCCTCGTTGGGTTGCTCGCGTGGAGGCTCACGAAAAAGTGGTACGTCGGGGTTCTCTACGCAGTCATGATGACGTTCATAGGCGTTTGCGGCTTCTGGAGCGAGATGCTGGAAACGCTCTCCATAGTCATAGCCGGAGTTCTGCTCTGCGTGCTGCTAGGGTTCCCGCTCGGGGTGCTGCTCGCCATGAGCTCCGGGGCAAACAGGATAATCCGTCCTATCCTGGACACCATGCAGACCATGCCCTCGTGGGTCTATCTGGTGCCGGCCGTGATACTGTTCAGCGTTGGGACGACGCCCGCGCTGCTCGCTACCACCATATACGCCATAGTCCCCATGGTGAGGCTGACGAGCCACGGACTGCTCTACGTGGACGCAGAGATGGTCGAGGCCGCGCGGGCTTTCGGCTCGACCAGGTTTCAGACTCTCGTCAAGATACAGATACCCCAGGCCGCGCCGACTATTATGACCGGCGTGAACCAGACCATCATGATGGCCATGTCGATGGTCGTGACATGCGCCCTGATAGGGGCGAAGGGGCTCGGGATGGAGATACTCGTGGCCACTAACCGGGTCGAAATGGGAAAATCCCTGTTTCCCGGGATATGCATCGTCATAGTGGCCATAATACTCGACAGGCTCACCCAGGCCGCCGTCAGGAGAATCGAAGTGAGCGCGGATGGATGAGGCATTGACGCTCCTTGAGTCGTCTCACATAACGAAGATTTACGGGCACAACAAGTCCTCGGCGTCTCACATGATGGAGAGCGGGATGGACAAGTTCGCGGTTCATAAAAAGACCGGCGCGACCGTCGCCCTGTGGGACGTCTCCTTTAAGGTGAAGGAGGGCGAGATATTCGTCATAATAGGGCTGTCCGGGTCCGGTAAATCGACCATCATCAGGTGCTTCAACAGGCTCGTTCGGCCGACCTCCGGACACGCCATATTCGACGGCAGGAACATTGACGAGATGGAAAAGCCGGAGCTGACCGAGCTCAGGAGGAGCAAGATCTCCATGGTCTTCCAGCACTTCGGGCTCTTTACGCACCGCAGCGTGATGGACAACGTGGCCTACGGCCTCGAGATTCGCGGCATACCCAAGCCCGAGCGCGAGGAGCGAGCCCTGGACCTCATTAAGATGGTTGGCCTGGAGGGCTGGGAGAGAAAGGGCATATCCAGCCTCTCGGGCGGAATGAAGCAGAGGGTTGGGATCGCCCGCGCCCTGGCCAACGATCCCAAGGTGCTCCTGATGGACGAGCCCTTCTCGGCACTGGACCCGCTCGTCAGGAGGGATATGCAGTTCGAGCTGCTGTCGATACAGAGGAGGCTCGGCAAGACGATACTCTTCATCACCCACGACATAAACGAGGCCTTCAAGCTGGGCGACACCGTCGCAATAATGAGGGACGGCAAAATAGTTCAGATAGACACGCCTGAGGGCATATCCACTAACCCGGCCAACGATTATGTGCGCCAGTTCGTTGACGGCGCGGACAAGGCCCAGGTGCTCTCGGCCCGTAACGTGATGGTCGTGCCTGGGTGTCTCATACGCGAGAGGGAGGAACCGACGAACGCCATTCGGGAGATGCGCATAGGCGGGTTCTCGAGCGCCTACGTCGTGGACGGAAGGATGCGCCTCAAGGGGGTGCTCACCATCGACAACGCGCTGAGGGCACGGCGCGATGGGCTGGCGATTTCCGATTTCATCGACCGCAGCCCAGTCACGACGGCTGAAAATACCATGATAAGCGATATAATGCCCTTAGCCGCCGAATCGCGCTACCCCATAGCGGTGGTTGACGATGATGGGGTTCTGAAGGGGATAGTGAGCAAGGCCGCGGTCATAGCGTCGCTGATCTGAACGGGCGAGGCGCGAAGGCTATTGCGCGCCGTAAAAAAATAAACATTGAAATTATAACGGGAGTGATTCTATGAAGGACGATGGCAGCGGCTCATCCAGAAGGACGCCCCATCCCAGGAGCGCGCTGCCATCGTCCGGATATTATACAAAAGAATATTCGACGACCCGGCGGGGTTTGCCCCCAGGTTTAAACTCAAGTAGATCGGGCTCATGTGATGAAATCTAACCGACGCTGGTCGGCTGGGGGTGTACGGCATGGCTGAGATCACTGACGATGATATAGCAATTTAACATTAGATATTCTCGGTATTTTTATAGGCCGATAGACGGATAATTTTACATGTTCCAGGCAGAGGTAAATCAGTACAGTCATTAGTCCAGAAATTCCAAAAAGGCAATAGAATTATGAAGCGTACTGCGAAGGGGGCGCAGGTTGAGCCGCCCGAGAGGCGCATTGGATTTTTAATCTCACTGAAAAGGGGCGAGGTTCGTGGGCAAGCCAAAAATTTTTGTCATGGTCGGAGGCATCAGCAAGGGGTCCATCAATCAGAGG
>JAISRP010000044.1 GCA_031273585.1 Synergistaceae bacterium | reverse complement strand
AGGTACAGGGCTGTGGCGGCCGGCAGGATGGACGAGGCGGACGCCTCACCGGTCACGATCGTGGGGCGGTGCTGCGAGTCGGGCGACGTGCTGGTCCGCGACGCAGCGCTGCCGCGGTGCCAGCCCGGGGATGTCATAGCTATTCTGTCGACGGGGGCGTACAACTCTTCAATGGCGAGCTGCTACAACAGGGTGCCGAGGCCCGCGGTGCTGCTCGCGTCGGGCGGAAATGCCGAGGTTATCGTGCGCAGGGAGACGTGGGACGACCTGATCGGGCACGACGTCATCCCGGAGCGCCTGAGCGCAGAATGTCGGGCGGGCGTGAGGGGGACGGAATGACCGACGACGTGAGCGAGATCAAGTCCAGGGTGGACATAGTGGATCTCGTGGGGGACTACCTGCCGCTGCGCCGGTCGGGCTTGAGGCACTGGGGCCTGTGCCCATTCCACAGCGAGAAGACGCCCTCGTTCTCGGTTACGCAGGATAGCGGGACGTTCTACTGCTTCGGCTGCCAAAAGGGCGGGGACATATTCACCTTCATCATGGAGATGGAGGGAATGTCGTTCCGCGAGGCGCTGGAGAACCTTGCGTCGCGCGCCGGGGTGCGGCTGTCGGGGCGCTCCGGCGGGGCATCCCGCGTCAGGACGCCGGGGAGGGACTTAAGGGCGGTCCTGGAGGCTGCCTGCGAATTTTTCAGGTCGAACCTGCGCGGGCCCGGCGGCGCTGCCGCGAGGGCATATCTTTTGCGCAGGAACATCGGCCCCGACGCCATGATGCGCTTCGAGCTCGGGTGGGCGCCCGAGTCGTGGGACAGCGCCGAGAAGCACCTCGGATCGCTCGGCTACCATTTGGAGGACATGATATCCTCAGGCGTGGTGGCCCGGGGGGAGAGAGGGACCTACGACCGGTTCAGGGGGAGAATTATTTTTCCCGTCAGGGACAAGATGGCGAAAATTACGGGCTTCGGAGGGAGACTTATAGACGGGGAGGGGGCAAAGTACCTCAACAGCCCCGAGGGCGAGCTGTTTAACAAAAAACGCCTCCTCTACCTCATGCACGAGGCGAAGAGGAGCGTCAAGGAGCGGGGGCGAGTGATCCTGATGGAGGGCTACATGGACGTCCTCAGGGCGCACCTCTCTGGCTTCACCGAGGCGGTCGCGTCGCTTGGGACGTCCCTGACCGAGGAGCAGGCGCGCCTTATAAAGAGCTTCTCCGACCTGTGCTACGTCGCGTACGACGCGGACGGGGCCGGACAGGAGGCCTCCGTCCGTGGCATGTACATATTGCACAGGCAGGGCGTCGAGGTGAGGGTCATGAGTATGCCGGAAGGCATGGATCCGGACGACCTGCTCTCCGGGAACGGAGGGGCGGAGAAGTTCGCCGGCCTCGTGGACTCGGCCCTGCCGCTGCCGCTGTATCACGTCCACGTGCGCCGGGACGACCTGAACACCCCCGGACGCGAGATGAAGGCGCGCGAGGAGATCTTCTCGGGACTCGCGTCCCTGCCGTGGCTGGATGTCAGGAAATATATTCCGAGGATAGCGGCGTGGTTCTCCCTCCAGCAGCACGAGGTGGAGCGTGAGATACGGCGTCATGGGAAAAATGAAAAATCGGCAAATTACGAGGAAGGCATTGACTGGCCATCCGGCGTATATATAGAGAGTGCGAATCCTCAGAGGGAGAGGGAGCTCGACCTCGAGTGCGCGTTCTGCAGCCTCGTGTGGCACGATGAGGCGATCCGCTCAGGACTCTCCCCAGCCGACGGGACGGAGCTGATACCTCTCTTTTCGGACGAGGCCACGGCAGGGATCATCGCGGCGCTTGTCTCCGGGGAGAGCCCAGGGGAGCTGGAGGAGAGATGGAGGAGCGTCGGAGATAGGGACTGCCCGGGACGCATTGCGAGGGGCGACGCCGTGCTCGCTGGGGGCGAGATGGGTTCTCAGCACGTGGAGAAAATAGTTGAATCGCTGCGGATGAACATGACGCGCAGGAGGTACGAGCAGATGAAGCCGCTCGTGTTGTCCGAGAGGGCGACGCGGGAGGAGATCGTGGAGTATCACAAATGGGCACGGAGATTGAAGGGGGGCGGAAGATCATGACATCTGACCTGCTTGAGGAAAGCGTGGAGTCGGAAGTGGCGTGCGGCGAGGAAATTGTCTTGGACGATGTCATGGAGGCCATAAAGGATGAGGACAAGCTGGACCCGGAACAGCAGGACATCGCGATTCCTCCGGTGACGCCGGTGGCGGGCGACCTGCCTGTCGAGGATATGATGGACTATATCGACAGCATAAGGGACCTGCTCCACACCGGCAGGGAGAAGGGGTTCGTAACATACGAGGACATAGAGAAGAGGCTGCCCAAGGAGATACTGTCGGCTGAGATACTGGACAACATCTACCTCAACATAATGGAGCTCGGTATAGACGTTGTCGACGAGCCAAAGGACAAGGACGAGCTCGAGGACGAGACGCTTCCTCTCGTCACCGGCAAGGATGACTCGTCCCTCGAGGAGCTGCCCCTGTCCGACCCGGTTCGCATGTACCTCCGCGAGATAGGCAAGATATCCCTGCTGACGGCCGACGAGGAGGTGGAGCTCGCCAAGGGAGTCGAGGCCGGCGACACGACGGCGAAGGCGCACTTAGTCGACGCGAACCTGCGACTCGTCGTGAGCATCGCCAAGAAGTACATAGGGCGAGGGATGCTCTTCCTCGACCTGATCCAGGAGGGCAACCTGGGCTTGATCCGCGCCGTCGAGAAATTCGACTACCAGAAGGGATTCAAGTTCAGCACCTACGCAACCTGGTGGATACGCCAGGCCATCACGAGGGCCATAGCCGACCAGGCCCGGACGATCCGCATCCCGGTCCACATGGTGGAGACGATAAACAAGCTGATCCGCATATCCCGCCAGCTAGTGCAGCGGCTGGGACGCGAGCCGACGGCGGAGGAGATAGCCGTCGAGATGGAGATATCGTCCGACAGGGTCGAGGAGATACAGCGCATTGCGCAGGAGCCGGTCTCACTCGAGACTCCCATCGGGGAGGAGGAGGACAGCCAGCTCGGCGACTTTCTTGAGGACAAGGAGATGCCGAACCCCGAGGAGGTAGCCGCCAGCATGATCCTTAGGGAACAGCTGGAGGAGATGTTAGCGGACTTGAGCGAGAGGGAGAGGGAAGTGCTGCGGCTGAGGTTCGGGCTGGAGGACGGACACGCGCACACACTGGAGGACGTCGGCAAGAGGTTCGGCGTCACGAGGGAGCGAATCCGCCAGATCGAGGCGAAGGCGCTGAGGAAGCTCCGCCACCCGAGCAGGAGCAGGAGGCTGAAGGACTTTCTTGACTAGGAAATCGCCGGCCCTCTTGTCCGGGCCAGCGGGGGATGACAGTCTCACCTCGGACCTGGGGAGACGGACCGGCATTTCTGGGAATCCGGGTCCAGGCACGACATGCGAATCGACAAGTTTCTCAAGCTCTCGAGGCTCGTAAAGCGCCGCGCCCTGGCGCGGGAGATGGCGGAGGTAGGGGCAGTGCGCCTGAACGGGGCTGCCGTCAAGCCATCGGCCGAGGTAAAGCCCTCGGACCTGATAGAGATAGCATTCCCGTCCAGGGTGGTGTCGGCGGAGGTCATATCGTCGGACGAGAGGGAGATCAAACGCGGTAAGACGCCGGTGCGAATAACCGGCGACAGGCGGCTCGACAGGGATGAGCATCCGTGGCAGACGGGTTGACTTATAAAAAAATAAGGAAGATTTGAGAGGAGTGTCGGAGATATGAGCGAGATAGTTGGGGTTCACGGGCGTGAGATCCTGGATTCAAGGGGGAACCCTACGGTAGAGGTCGAAGTGTGGCTGGAGGACGGGACCCACGCGAGGGCGAGCGTGCCGAGCGGCGCATCCACCGGGACGTTCGAGGCGGTCGAGCTGCGCGACGGCGGAACGAGGTACGCGGGCAAGGGCGTATTAAAGGCGGTCGAGAACGTCAATAACGTCATCGAACCCGCCCTGATCGGCCTCGACGCCGAAAACCAGTCCGGGATAGACTCGCTGATGATCGACTTGGACGGCACTGACAACAAGGGCAAGCTCGGGGCAAACGCGATACTCGGCGTATCCCTCGCCGTGGCGAGGGCCGCCGCCGCATCCAACGATCTGCCGCTCTGGGCATATATCGGCGGGCTGGGCCCGTACCTGCTCCCGACTCCTCTGATGAACGTCGTAAACGGGGGGGCGCACGCCGACAACAACCTCGACATCCAGGAGTTCATGCTCGTTCCGCACGGCGCGTCGTCATTCGCGGAGGCCCTCCAGATGGGGACCGAGACGTACCACGCCCTGAAGAAGATACTGAAGAAAGCTGGGCACTCGACCGCGATAGGGGACGAGGGCGGGTTCGCCCCCAACTTCAAAGCGAACTCCGAGGCGTTCAAGTTCCTGGTGGAC
>JAISRP010000303.1 GCA_031273585.1 Synergistaceae bacterium | reverse complement strand
AAAAAGAAAACGGGGGTCCGGGGGACTGGTCCCCCGGCGGGCGTGGGCGGCGCCCACGGTCTTGAATTTTATTCGCGCGTGCGCGCAGTTCGTGTCATCCTCCCAGGTATGCCTCCCTGACCTTGGGGTTCTCCAGGAGTTCGGCGCCCGCGCCGGTCAGGGTTATGCCGCCCACCTCTAGGACGTAGGCCTTGTGGGCGATCTTCAGCGCGGCGTACGCGTTCTGCTCGACAAGCAGGATCGTGCGTCCCTGGCGGTTTATCTCGCGGATTATCTCGAACACCTCCGCCACCAGAATTGGGGCCAGGCCGAGGGATGGTTCGTCCAGCATCAGCAGGTCCGGCTTGCTCATCAGCGCCCGCGCCACGGCAAGCATCTGCTGCTCGCCGCCGGAGAGCGTGCCGCCCTTCTGATTTCTCCGCTCCCTCAGTTTTGGGAAGAGGCCGTAGGCGTAATCGGTGCTCTCCGCTATCTCGCGCCTGTCGCTGCGCGTGTAAGCGCCCAGCGCCAGGTTCTCCTCCACGGTGAGGTGGGGGAGTATCCTCCGTCCCTCGGGGCTCATGGCGATTCCCAGCCTGACCATGGCCTCCGGCGGTTGTCCGGCTAGGGATACCGCGCTTCCGCCGCGCCCGGCGTAGGTTATCTCTCCCCTCCAACTGCGGACCAGGCCCGCGACAGCCCGTATGGTGCTGCTCTTGCCGGCGCCGTTTGCCCCTATCAGGGTGACTATCTCGCCGCGACCTATGGACATGTCCAGGTCCCGGACTGCGTGGATGCCGCCGTACCATACGTTCAGTCCCTTTATCTCAAGCATCGGCAGCATCCTTCCCGAGGTATGCCTCTATGACGCGGTGATCGGCCCGTATCTCGTCGGGCGCGCCGTTCGCGATGAGAGCGCCCTGGTCCAGAACCCATATATGCTCGCAGACGCCCATGACGACCTTCATGTCGTGCTCTATGAGTAGTATGGTGAGGTTGAAGTCATCGCGAAGCCTGCGGATGAAGCCCAGCAGCTCCGCGGACTCCTGCGGGTTCATGCCGGCCGCCGGCTCGTCCAGCAGCAGGAAGGACGGTCTCGTGGCTAGGGCACGTGCGATCTCGAGCCTGCGCTGCGCGCCGTAGGGGAGGGAGGCGGCCTTGGAGTGGGCGTACCTCTCCAGCCCGAGCCGGCAGAGGAGCGCAAGCGCGTTCGAGCGGATCTCCTCCTCCTCCCTCGCGGCCCCTGGGAAGAGGAGCGGTATCATCCTCTGCCACCAGCGTCCCCTCTGGCGGACATACGCGCCAACCATTACGTTCTCGATCGACGTCTCGTTCTGGAAGAGGCGGATGTTCTGAAACGTCCTGGCGAGCCCGGCCTCGCAGACCTTGTGAGGGGGAAGGCCGGTTATCCTCCTCGTGCCCTCGGGGGACCTGAACTCGACGTACCCGGACGTGGGCTTGTAAAATCCGGTGATGATGTTGAACGCCGTGGTCTTTCCCGCGCCGTTCGGGCCGATCAGGCCGACTATTCCGCCCTCCGGGACGGTCATCGACAGCTCGCTTACAGCGACGAGCCCGCCGAAGCGGATCGTCACGCCGTGAAGAGAGAGGACGGGGGCCCCGGCAGACGTCATCCCTGCCCGCCTCCCTCCGTCCCTCGGGAACCGGTTCGGAAGAACCAGCTCCACGAGAACTCCCGCATCCCCATGATCCCCTCTCTCCTGAATATGATCACGACGATCAGCAGCAGGGAGAATATGACCATCCTCATGCCTGGTATGCCCGGAATCTCGAACCCGCCTATTGAGACCGGGTTCTCGACTATGCGCAGCCATTCGAGCATCGTCGTGACCACCACCGCGCCGACTATGCTGCCGGTTATCGACCCCAGGCCGCCCACGACCACTATCATGAGCAGGTTGTACGTCTGGGTGATCATGAACATCTTGGGGTCGATCGTCGTGATGAGGTTGCCCATCAGCGCCCCGCCGAGCCCCCCTCCGAAGCAGCCTATCGTGAAGGCGAGCACCCTCGCGCGAAACGTGTCGATCCCCATGGTCCGGGCCGCTATCTCGTCATCCCGCACGGCGCGAAGGACGTTGCCGAAGTTGCTGTTCATTATTCGCACCACGCAGACTAGGACGACGGCGAGGCACCCGTAGCTCATCCAGATGTTCGTGTGGGCCGGGATGCCCTTCAACCCCAGGGAGCCGTTCGTTATGGGGGTCAGGTTGGTTATCAGTATCCGTATTATCTCGGAGAAGCCGAGGGTGGCGATGCCCAGGTAGTCCCCGCCGAGGCGGAGCACCGGCAGGGCTATGAGACAGCCGAAGATTGCGGCCGCGAGCCCCGCCGCTATGAGCGACACGACGAACGGAGCGTGTATGTTCAGCAGCAGCGGCGTTATCGGCTTGAGTATCCACATCGTGGTCTTCTGCTCTGGGGAAAGTATCAACAGGGCGGAGACGTAAGCCCCTATGGCCATGAAGCCGGCGTGCCCCAGCGAGAACATGCCGGTCATCCCGTAGATGAGGTTCAGGCTCAGCCCCAGTATCGCGTTGATCGCTATGAGGTTTATTATTCGCAGCTTGTACCCGTCGAGGCTTGACGCGGCCCACCAGATGAGGGCGGCGAAGGCTGCCGCCGAGAGCAGCGTCAGGCATCCGTTCCTGAATTTATCGGAACTTTGCGCGGCGCATTTCATATCTTGTCCTCCAGTTTTTCTCCCATGAGGCCGGTCGGCTTGACGAGCAGTATCACTATGAGGAGTACGAAGGCGAACGCATCCCTGTAGCCGGAGAGGCTCGGGAAGAACGCTATGGACATTATCTCGACGAAGCCCAGCGACAGCCCGCCCAGCATTGCGCCCGGGATGGACCCTATGCCGCCGAAGACCGCCGCGATGAACGCCTTGAACCCGGGGACTATCCCCATGAAGGGCTCCACCCGGGGGTATCGCAGCGCCCACATGATGCCTGCCACAGCCGCCAGGGCGGACCCGATGGCGAACGTCAGGGCTATTATCTTGTCCACCGACACGCCCATCAGCCTGGTCGTCTCGATGTCGTGCGATATCGACCTCATGGCGAGCCCTGGTCTCGTCCTGTATATGAGCCACATGAGGGCCGCCACCAGAAGGAACGATATCACCGGAACGAGCAGGGCAAGGGGGACGAGCCTGATGCCGCCGACCGAGAAGGCCTTCATGAGCAGCGGGGGCTGGACCACCGGACGCGGCATCCCTGAGAAGACGACGACCGAGAGATTCTCTATGAAGAAGGAGACCCCGATGGCGCTGATGAGGGCGGATATCCGGGGCGCGCTTCTGAGGGGGCGGTATGCCACCCTGTCCACAAGGATCCCGCAGAGGGTGGCCCCGAGGATCGCCGCCAGAACGCCAACGGCCCACGGGAGCTTGTACTGCACCGTGGCGAAGAACACGAAGTACGCCCCGAGCATGAAGATATCCCCGTGCGCGAAGTTGATGAGCCGGAGTATGCCGTATACCATAGTGTAGCCTATGGCGATGAGCCCGTACAGGGACCCGAGCCCGAGGGCGTTTATGAAGTGCTGCATGAACATGTCAAGGCTCATCACATGCATCAAAGGGCATTGCCCCTTTCTAGGCGCGCAATATAGCAATTTAAAGTCAGAAGCCTAAAGGGTAAAGATTAAAACATGTGCTGCCGCCGCAACCGCCATCAGCAAAAAAAATCCACGCGGTTTATTAAAGTCGGCTACATATAAAAACGGCGAGAGGAGAAACCGGCTCCTCCCGCCCATGTGCCGTATGTCATAACGGCAGGACACGCTGCGCCTACGGCGTGACCGTGCCTATGAACTGCTTCTTTCCGTCCTTTATCTCGACTATGCCCAGCTCCTTCTCCGCGTCGTGGGTGGCGTTCAGAGTGGTCAGCCCCGTGACGGTCGGCACGTCCTTCGTCGTCTCGAGGGCGTCGCGGATCTTCTCCGGATCCGCGCTGCCAGCGCGCTTGATCGCGTCGATTATCAGGATGTACGCGTCATAGCCGAGGGCCGCGTTGACGTTTGGCTCCTTGTCCGGGTACGCCGCCTTCCAGTTATCCGTGAACTTCTGGGCGACGGGGTTCATGTCCTTCATGCTGGGATCGTATGCGAACGTGGTGTGCAGGAAGCCCTCGACCGCCTCGCCGCCGAGGGTTACGATCTCGGGGTTGTCCATGGCATCCCCGCCCATGAAGCGGAACGCAGCTCCGAGCTCCCTCGCCTGCTTGAGGACTATCGCGCCCTCCGCGAAGTAGGCTGGGAGGAAGACTATGTCGGGGTTCTTCGAGATGATCTCTGTGAGCTGCGCCGTGAAGTCCTGGTCGCCGGAGTTGTAGTTCATCTCGGAGACTATCTCGCCGCCCAGGGCCGCGAAGGACTGCTTGAAGAAGTTGCCGAGCCCGACGCTGTAGTCGTTGGCCACGTCGATCAGCAGGGCCGCCTTCTTCAGGCCGAGGTTCTTGTAGGCGTAGGCCGCGGCGCCGGACCCCTGGAACGGGTCGATGAAGCAGGCGCGGAAGTAGTACCTCTTGTTCTGCGTGACGAGCGGGTTCGTGCAGCTCGTCCCCATCACGGGAATCTTGGCGGCCTCGGCCACCTCCCCGCCCGCCATGGCGAGCGCCGATCCGTAGGTGCCGATTATGGCGTTGACCTTGTCGCGCTCGACGAGGCGCGCCACGGCGTTTGCGGCCTCCGTCTTGTCGGACTTGTTGTCGACCACGACCAGCTCGATCTTCTTCCCGAGAACCTCGGGAATCTCGGACAGCGCGAGCTGCGTGCCCTCGAGCTCAAGCTGTCCGCCGAACGCGTTCTGTCCGGTGAGGCAGTTGAAAAATCCGATCTTGATGACGTCATCCGCCGCGAGGGCGCCCCCTGCGGCAAACAGACAGATGAGGAGGGCCAATAATAACTTGCGCATGAAGAATCACACTCCTTAAAATTTTTGTGAAGCCCGATATGGAATCCATTTTTACCATAAATCCCGCTATTTTTCAACATGCAAATAATTTCCGAGATCCCCAGGCAGGACCGCGGGCGCCGCCCACGCCCGCCGGGGGAGCAGTCCCCCGTACCCCCCAGCCGGTTTTTGTTTAAAACTCGTGCATACAGTTTGGATTGCACGGCGAACTATGGTAAAATTTATGTGCCGTAAGAATATGGAGGTGTTATCATGGCCGATACGATAAATGTAACAATCCGGCTTGACC
>JAISRP010000194.1 GCA_031273585.1 Synergistaceae bacterium | reverse complement strand
CATCCTGAACACCCGCTCCTGCTCAGGCCACCTGAGGTTCGTCTGGAAGCCGACCATGTTGTACAGCGTGCCCTCGGCATTGTCGCGCCTCAGCTGCACGACCGCGTAAGGCTCCCTGCCGGAGGCGGGGTCGGGAAGCCCGACCGGACGCATGGGGCCAAACCGGAGGGTGTCCATGCCCCGTTCCGCCATGACCTCGACCGGCAGACACCCCTCGAAAAATTTCGCTCCTGTGTCGCCTCTGCCCTCCGGTGCACAGACGCCATCCGGGACGTCGATATCGCTCAGGGGGACCCTGTCAGCGGACGCCAGCTCCCTCCAGAATGCCTCATACTGCTCGCGTTCCATGGGGCAATTTACGTAGTCGTCACCTTCCCCATAGCGCGACGCGCGATACGCACGGCCCATGTCGACCGACTCGAGCGTCACTATCGGGGCGGCGGCATCAAAAAAGGAGAGGCAGCCCTCTCCCACGATCTCCCTTATTGCGCCTGCAATGCCGCCGGTCATCAGAGGTCCCGTCGCTATGATCGCGGGGCCCTCTGGAATCTCCGCGACCTCGGCTCGAATCAGCTCAATGTTTGGACACCTCGATATCTCGCTCGTCACCAGGGAGGAGAAGTTGTCGCGATCGACGGCGAGAGCCCTGCCAGCGGGAACGCGGGTTCTCTCCGCGCAATTTATGATCAGGCTGCCGAGGCGTCTTAACTCCTGCTTTAAAATACCCGCAGGGCTTATGGGCATATCCGCCCCCAGTGAGTTGCTGCAGACCAGCTCGGCTAAGTTGCCGGTCACGTGAGCTGGGGAGCTCCGCGCTGGCCTCATCTCGAACACTCTGACGCGCACGCCCCTCGCCGCGAGCTGCCACGCGGCCTCCGAACCGGCGAGCCCGCCTCCGACGATGCTAACCGATCGCGCCGTCATCGCCGTCCTCGGCCTCCACTGAGTCCGAGTCCTGACCGTCAGCGCCCTTCTGCTTTTCTCCCGGCTTCTTCCAACTCACGAAGTCGCACTCCGGATACCTGCTGCAGCCGTAGAACAAGCGGCCCTTGACCTTGCCCTTCGCGGCCTTTCGGCGGATCAGCTCCCCTTCGCCGCACTTAGGACACTTCACGCCAGTAGTCTTAACTATTCTGCGGGTGTATCTGCAATCGGGGTAGCCGGTGCAAGCGATGAACTCGCCAAACCGGCCGCGTTTTATCACCAGCGGATGTCCGCACTCGGGACAGTCCTCGCCAATCTCCTCCGGCGGCAGCTGCATACGTTCGGCCGAGGCCGACACGTCGTCCAAAACCGGCTTGAAGGTCTCCCAAAAGTCCCGGACGACCTTCACCCACTTCTCCTCTCCGGACTCCACCGAGTCGAGATCGCTCTCCATCCTCGCGGTAAATTCTGTGTTGATGAGCCTGGGAAAATATTTGACCAGGAATACGTTGACTATGCGCCCGAGTTTGGTGGGGACGAGTTTCTTGTCGTCCTCCCCGCGTTCGACGTAACCGCGATCGGCCAGCGTCTCTATTATGGAGGCATAAGTCGACGGACGTCCGATCCCTTTTTCCTCGAGGACCTTGACCAGGCCGGCGTCGGTATAGCGAGCCGGCGGCTGGGTGAACTTCTGCTCGCGCTTTATGTCTATGAGGTCGAGTTTCTCACCAACCACCGCGGGAGGGATATTCACCTCCTTGACTCCCAGGGGCCATATTCTGCCCCAGCCCTGGAAGAGCACGACTATGCCTGCCTGCTTCATACCGTACTCGCCCGAGACGGCTTCGACCGTGGTGCGCGCGACCCTGGCCTGCTCCATCTGACTTGCGATGAACCTGTTCCAGATGAGTTCGTAAAGGCGGAATTGCTCTCCCCTGAGGTGCGGCTTCAGTGACTCAGGCGTCAGGAACGGGTCGGTCGCCCTGATGGCCTCGTGGGCATCCTGGGCCTTGCCCTTCGGAGTGTAGACGTTGGGACGCTCGGGAAGGTACTCCGGACCGATGTTGCTCTCGATGTATCTCCTGGACGCCTCTATTGCCTCGGGCGCAAGCCTCAGGCTGTCCGTGCGCATGTAGGTTATGAGGCCAACCGGGCCCCGCCCCGGTATCTCGACCCCCTCGTACAGCGACTGGGCTATTCGCATCGTCCTCCGCGGGGAATACCCGAGCCTCCGGGACGCCTCCTGCTGGAGGACGCTCGTCTTGAACGGCGGCAGAGGGGATCGCTTCGCCTCCTTCACCTTGAAACTGTCCACTATGATCGGGTTGCTCCTGATGGCCGTCTCCGCTTCGATCGACTGAGCTGCGTCCTCCGGGACGAACGAACGGCCCTTCTTACGCTCGACCCGCATTACGTATCTTCTCTCGCCCGCTGAGGCCTCGACGTCGAGGAGCCAGTACTCCTCAGGAACGAATGCCTCTATCTCACCCTCGCGCTCGCAGACTATCCGGAGCGCCACGGATTGCACCCTGCCCGCGGACAGCCCTCGCTGCACCTTGTACCAGAGCAGGGGGCTAAGGTTATAGCCGACGAGCCGATCAAGCACGCGCCTCGACTGCTGGGCGTCTACCAGATTCATGTCTATCCGGTCGGGGCTCGCCACGGCGCTCTTCACACCCTGTTCCGTTATCTCCTGCATTCGGATTCGGCAGTCAGACCCCGGATCGATGCCCAGTATGGTCGCCAAGTGCCATGAGATGGCCTCGCCCTCCCTGTCGGGGTCGGAGGCCAGAAGGGTCCGCGAGCTCGCCTGAGACGCCGCCTTGAGCGATTTTATAATCGCAGCCTTGCCGCGGACGTTTATAT
>JAISRP010000160.1 GCA_031273585.1 Synergistaceae bacterium | reverse complement strand
GGACCAGTCCCCCGGACCCCCGTTCTAAAAATTTTATTTTCACCCGCAGGGTGAAAATAAAATTTTTTAAGAATAGAGGGTCAAGGGAGCTGGCGCCCTTGCGGGTGCGGGCGGCGCCCGCGGTCCTGGCCTATATGATCTGCCATGTATTCCTGATTGCCGACCCAGCGACGATGACGCTCGCGATATTGGCGTTTTTTTGGCGGATCAGCGATGCCAGGGCCGCGGCGTTTTTCATGTCGTCCGGATCGTCCGCCTGATTTATGACCAACATGGCGCATCCCGCGGCGCGTCGCATCAACCCGGCAGGGGAGACCGCCATCATGGCCAGCGCCTGAAGCGTGATGACGTCCCCCTGACGGAGCCCGGTCATGTCCAGAAACAGAGGCAGGCGAAAGACGTGATCATCGTCAGCCGGAAGGCCCAGGGCCCTTATTGACAACACCCCGACCGAGTGGGTCGTGAACGCTGGTATCACCGGATCCCGTTCGTTCCACCCCTTGCATGGCAGGCCCCTCGAGCCGTCGGCCTCCATGAGCACGACGTCGTACCCTGGGACGAGGGCCGCCATATCCTCCTCCGGCAGGGCTTTGAGTTTTCCCGTCGCCCTGTCCAGCACTCCCATGCACTGTATCCCTGCGGCCGGCCTGTGAGCCGCCGCCGACTCCCGCGACGCCAGGAGGGCAATTCCCTCCCCTGCTGGCGGCATGATCTTCGTCGTGGGCGATATCAGCACTTTTTTGTCCCTGTTTTCATCGGCCAAAATTCCGATCAGCGATGTCTTCCCCCCACAGCCGAAGACCGCAACGCGGGATTTTGCCCCGATGCCGAGCAGGGATGAGAGGCTCGCGCCGCAACCGGCCGTCCGGCCCAGCCCGCACATTTCGCAGCTATCCGTCACGCCGATTGTCCGGAGTGCGGCGAGCGAGCCATTTTTTTGCCGGTAAATTCCACTCGTAGGACTGATTAGAATTATAATTCACCCTTCCCGCCCCGTACTGATATCTTAAAAATCCCCCGAGGCTTAAAATTGCCTCCAATACCCCACCGCCCACGGCGAGCGCCTTGTCGGAGGCAGTGAAGCAGTTCTCCGGCTCGCACCGCGGGTCCACGTCCCCGCTCTTCATGCCCTTATGGACCTTCACGCCGGAGGAGAGTATTCCCCTCAGGACTCCCCCTATCCGGCACATGACCGGCGCGCCGCCGACGCATCCCGCGACGTCGCCGGCCTCGACCCTTGCGCCGATGTCGAGCATCTGCACGAAGACCCCGTCCGCCGGGGCCCTCAGGATTCTCTCGTGAGTGTGCCCCCCGACGCTGCCCGGAACCCCGTTGTTTGGGGCCGCGGATCCGCTGGTTATCACCCTGCCGAGGCTGTGCCCGCGCTGCGTCTCCACCACGGCGTGGCAGTCCGCCCCCGCCGTGAAACCCGGGCCCGCGCATATCACGATGGGCGCGTCGGACATTCTCGTGCCGAGGTTGCGTTTTGCCATGATCACGTCGACCAGGGCGAGCGGCGCAAGCTCGTCCGCGACTCTGGCCTCCGGATCGACGACCACCGCTATGTTCCCCTCGCTCACGATTTCGCGCGCCGCGCGCGTGTCGTTCGCCAGGATCGCGCGCACGCCCTCCACGGCGAACTCCCCATTTGGGATGGCGCTCGAAAAGCTCGCCATGCGGCGCAGCGCGGTGGGCCGCGCAATGTCGGTCATGACGACGCCAAAACCCGCCCTGTGCAGACGAAGCGCCACGCCGGACGCTAGATCGCCGGCTCCTCTTATCAGGACCATCACGAAACGCCTCCTCCTGCGGAGACATCGGGGCAGGACCTTGGGGCGCCGCCCCAAACCCCGCCATGGAGCCAGCTCCCTGGACTCTTTTCACTTTTTTTGATTTTCGCCCCGCGGGGCGAAAATCAAAAAAAGAAAACGGGGGTCCGGGGGACTGGTCCCCCGGCGGGTGTGGGCGGCGCCCACGGTCTACGCCATTGTTATGACCGTGCCAGCTCTCCCCTCCAGGGCATCTATCGCCCTGAAGAGCGACGTTATTATCGCTTTTTTTCCGGGGAACCGCCTCGCGAACTTTATTGCCGCCATAACTTTCGGCAGCATGCTCCCCGGGGCGAAGTGCCCCTCGTTCACGTACTTTATCGCCTCGGGCACTGTGATGTGCGAGAGATCCACCTGATCCGGCGTATGGAAATTTATCGACACCCTGTCGACCTCGGTCAGGATCAGGAGGCAGTCGGTCCCCATCTCCTCGGCCAGGAGCTCGGCTGCGAGGTCCTTGTCAACCACTGCCGCCACTCCGGTGAGCGAGCCGTCCATGTTCTCCACGACCGGGATGCCGCCCCCGCCAGCTGTGACGACTATCGTGGAGTCCCACAGGCGCTTTACCGAGTCTATCTCCACTATCCACTTCGGCTCCGGGGACGCGACCACTCGACGCCAGCCCCGGCCGGAGTCCTCCCTCATGACGTAGCCCTTCTCCCGGGCCAGCGTCTCGGCCTCCTCCTTCGAGAAGAACTGCCCTATGGGCTTGGTCGGATTTTTGAACGCAACGTCGTCCTCTGAGACGACGACCTGTGTCAAGACCGTCACGACCGGCACGTTGCGGTTCCTGTTCCTTATCGCGTCCCGCAGGCACTGCTGAATCTGGTAGCCTATGTACCCCTGGCTCATCGACCCGCACACGTCGATGGGCATGACCGGCAGATTCGAGTCGACCATGGACGCCATCTCCTGGGCTGACGCTATGCGGCCCACCTGGGGGCCGTTGCCGTGGACGATCGCCATCTCGTAACCCCTGGCATTTATGTCCGCTAAATTCTCGCACGTCCTGCGAACGACGTCGAGCTGCGCTTCAGCGGTGGGAGGCGTCCCACGTTCCTGGAGGGCGTTGCCCCCGAGCGCTATCACAACTTTGCAGAATCCCATTCAGTCCGAGCCTCCATAACGTTCGAGTGTTGGAAATTTGGCTTTAAAATACCCCGGCGGCACGGCGCCGGACGAACCTGCCGCGCGGCCCGCCGGGCAGGAAGCGCCCCATGTGGAAGACCCTCTCGCCCCTCAAGTACGTCGACTCTATCCTGCACGGGATCTCCCATCCCTCGTAGGGCGTGTAATCCACGTTTTGAAACTGAGTCTCCGCGGTTATGACGCTTTTTCCATCCGGATCCAGCACAACGATGTCGGCGTCGGCCCCCGGGGTTATCGATCCCTTCCCCGGGTGTATTCCGAATATCCTGGCCGGGTTCTCCGAGGCGAGGCGCGCCATCTGGGGCATGGTTATAAGCCCCCGGGCGACGCCCAGATATAACAGCATCATCCTGCTGCCGACGCCGGGCAGGCCGTTCGGGATCCCGGTGAAGTCGCAGTTATGCCTGTCCTTGCGCCCATTGAAGTTGAACGAACAGTGGTCTGTGGCGACGACGTCAGCAATATTTTTCGACAGGGCCGACCACATCTCCGCATGATTTCGTCCGTCCCTCAGCGGGGGCGAGCAGACGTACTTTGCGGCGTCGGCTCTGGCGGGCGAGTAGAGCGAGTCGTCCAGGTATAGGTACTGGGGGCACGTTTCAGCGAAAACCGTCTGTCCGGACGACCTCGCCTCGAGAATTTTTTTAATCGAGGCGCCGGAGCTGACGTGGACGACGTAGACCGGCGCGCCTGCGAGGGAGGCTATGACGAGCAGCCTGCCCGTTGCCTCGGCCTCCAACTCCTCGGGCCTCGACGCCGGATGATGCTCCGGCCCGGTCTTGCCGGCCCGCAGCAACTCGCGCGAGAGGGCCGATATGATATCCCCGTTCTCGCAGTGGACGCAGAGCAGCCCGCCCAGATCCTCCAGCCTCCGCAGGGCCTCGTACAGGACCCCGTCGTCCACCTGAAGCGCGCCCTTGTAGGCCATGTACATCTTAAACGACGTCACGCCGCGCGCCATTACGCCCGGCAGCTCGTCCGCGACGGAGCCGTTCCAGTCCGTGACCGCCAGGTGAAACGAGTAATCGCAGAAGCATCTGCCGTCCGCCAGCCCGTGCCAGTTGTCGAGGCCCCGGTTCAGGGACTCACCCCGGAACTGCGTAGCGTAGTCTATGACACAGGTCGTCCCCCCGGCGATCGCGGACCTCGTGCCGCTCGCAAAGTCGTCGTCGGAGCGCGTCCCGTCCCCCAGGGGCAGGTCGAAGTGCGTGTGGGCGTCGACTCCGCCCGGCAGGATAAATTTTCCAGAGACGTCCGTTATGTCGTCGCCTGCCACAGCCTCGTCAGGACCGACGCTCACGATCACTCCGCCGCTGATCCTGACGTCGGCGCGGCGAACGCCCGTCCCGCCGACGACCCTGCCTCCTCTCAGCACGAGAGCCAAAAGAGATCACCTCCCCCTAGTCCACCGTTATTACCGCGACGCTCTCCCCGTCCGGCGGAAATATTATGTTCATGATTATTCCTATTATACATACGGCCACCACGGAATCCTTCATCACGTACCGCACGAGGGACGGGAGCTGGCTCGTCATCGCCTCGGGGCCTGTGGCAAGGCCCATGCCCAGCGCGAACGTGACCGAGAGCACGGTGATGTTGCGCTGGCTGAAGCCCGCCTTCGCGATCAGCTTGATGCCGTTGATGGTTATCATCGCGAAGACGCCGATTATGGCCCCGCCCAGCACCGAGTTCGGCATTATGGTAAATATGGCGCCCACCTTCGGAACGAATCCCGCCAGCACCAGCGTCGCAGCTCCGGTCGCAATGGCAAATTTGTTGACGACCCTCGTCATGGCGACGAGCCCCGCGTTCTGCCCGAACGCAGTGTTCGGGAGCGTGTTGAACACCGAGGCTAGCATCGACCCAAACGAGTCGGCTATTATCGCGCCGCTCGTCTCCTCGACCGTGGCTTCGCGGTCGAATGCGGCGACGGTTATCCCGGACGTGTTGCCTATCGTCTCCAGCCCGGAGACCACGTAAAGCGCCGCAAAGCTCAGTATCGCGTCCAGGTGAAATTCATATCCGAAGCGAAGGGGAATTGGGACCGCGAACCAGGATGCGCCCAAGAGCGCCGAGAAGTCGAGCATCCCCATGAAAAACGAGGCCACGTACCCGACTAAAATTCCTATGAGAAGGGCAGAAACCTGCATCATCCCCCTCCCGAACCTCTGGCACAGTATGACCGACACGAAGACCAGGAGGCCCAGGAGCATGTTTTGGGGCGACCCGTATGACGCGCTGCCGACCCCTCCGGCCCAGTAGCCGGTGCCGGCCTTGAGCAGGTTGATGCCTATCGCTATCAGGACCGCGCCTATGATGAGCGGGGGGAAGAATTTTTTGAGCGGCTTGATGGCAAACCCCATCACAAATTCCACGAGGCTTCCGACGAGAGCCCCTCCCAGGACGCCTGGAAGCCCGTAGGCATTGCCTATCGTTATCGACGTGGGGACGAACGCGAACGAGGTGCCCATGACTATCGGGAGCTCGGCCCCGATGCGGGGGAGCTTCGACTTTCTCCCGAAGAGCGGAAAGGGATACAGCTGAAAAAACGTGGTCACGCCTGAGATGAACATCGCGCACTGCGCCATTATTATCTTGCCCGGCCCATCGAGCCCTACCACCCCCGCCAGGATAAAACAGGGAGCGAGGTTCGAGGTGAACATGGCGAGCACGTGCTGCAACCCGAGGGGAAAGGCCACGAGAAAGGGCGGCCTCCCGTTGAGCTGATAAATCAGGTTTTTCCTGTCATCGTTCGTGTTCAAGAGAGCTTCCTCCTTTTTTATTTTCCGTTCATCAAAAGCGTCATTACCGCCTTCGCCGTGTGGAGCCGGTTCTCGGCGGCGTCGTACACGACCGAGTGCGGCCCGTC
>JAISRP010000112.1 GCA_031273585.1 Synergistaceae bacterium | reverse complement strand
CCCTGGACCCTTTTCACTTTTTTTGATTTTCGCCCTACGGGCGAAAATCAAAATAAGAAAATGGGGGTCCGGGGGACTGGTCCCCCGGCGGGCGTGGGCGGAGCCCACGGTCCTGCCCCCGCAGCAGTCCGCCGCCTAGTTGAACCCGAACAGGTTCGGGATAAAAAGCGAGATTGGCGGCCAGAACGTCGTCAGGAACACTACCGGGACGTAGCCGAAGATCAGGAATACCAGGGTGGGGCCCAGGATCTCCTGGAATGTGCACTTGCCGAGCCGCATCCCGAGGTAGAGTATGCTTGCGTAGGGCGGGGTGACCCCTCCCATCGCGAGGTTGACCCCCATTATCGCGCCGAAGTGGATCGGGGTGACCCCGAGCTCCCTCATCAGCGGCAAGAGGAGGGGGGCCACGAGGATCATCCCGGTCGCGTCGTTCACGACCATGCCGACCCCGAAGAGGAAGATGTTTATCAGTATCAGCAGCAGCGTCCTGTTCTGCGTGACGCTGTACACTATCTCCACTATTGCCTGCGGGACCTTCAGGATGACGAAGGTCTGGCTCAGCATGAGGCAGAAGAGGATCATGGTCATGATCGCCCCTATGGACGAGGCGGAGTCGCGCACGAGGGGGAGAAAATTTCCGCCCCTGAAACCCTTGTAGATCCAAAATCCGACAGGGATTGCGTAAGCCGCGGCGACTGCCGCCGCCTCTGTCGCCGTAAATACCCCGCCGTATATGCCCCCAAGCACCACGACCGGCATGAGGAGCGCCGGAACCGCGTTCAGCGCGCGCGGAACTATTTCCCTCCTGCGCTCCCTGATCACCTCGTAGCTCTCGAGCTTCAGGTCGAACCGCTTCGCCCATATCAGGTTGACGACCGAGAGGAGGAACGTGATGGCGAGCCCGGGCCCCAGCGTCGAGAGGAAGCATGCCAGGATCGACGTCTCGGTTATCCAGCCGAAGAGTATCATTATCGCGCTGGGCGGTATGAGGAGCCCCAGTATCGAGGCCACTGTGAGGAGGGCGGTGGCGTACCCGCGGGGGTAGCCCTGTTCCACCATGCGCGGGATCATGATGGGCGCCGCCGCCGCCACGCCGGTGAACCCGCTGCCCGAGATGGCTCCGATTATGGCGCAGGTCACGCAGCAGACGACCCCGAGCCCCCCCTTTATGTGCCCTATGAACACGTCGACGAAGTCGAGCAGCTTCTTCGCGATGCCGCTCCCGCCCATCAGGGTGCCGGCCAGGATGAAGAGCGGGCTCGCCAGCAGGACGGGGTTGATCATCTGGTCGAACGCCCAGAGCGTCATGCTCCTCATCGACACCTCGCCGAACACCGACATGAACATGAGCGCCCCCCCGAAACAGTACGGCAGGGGGATGCTGAACATCAGGAGCACGACGAGCAGAACTACGTCCAGAGCAACGATAGTCAGCACGAGACGCCCTCCTCCTGGGTGGTTTTCCCGCTGCGTATCTCGCATATATAGTCGTAACAACCCACAAGGGCGTAGATCAGCATCAGCAGGAGGCAGATGAAGAGCGAGCTCTGGGCTATGACCATCGGGATGTGAAGTATGGCGCTGGTCTTTTTTACTCTCATCGCGTACTCGAAGTACCAGTACGCCCAGTACAGGAGCCACGAGCAGATGCCCGCTGAGATCGCGTACTTCCCCAGGTTGAAGAGCGACTTGGTGAGCGGGCGTTTTATGTAGAGCGTCATGATGCCGCACTCGATGTGGGTCCTCTCTATGGAGGCGTTCGCCCCCCCGAGCATGTAGGTCCATATCGCAGGAAATAGCAGGAGCTCCTCTATACCCATCAGAGGGGACTTGAGCACGTAGCGCATGAAGACCTGGATGACCACGAGCGAGGCCGTGGACAGTACGAGACAGATGCAGAAGAAACTTTGAATCCGGTACATCACCGCGAGAAACCTCCTAAGAGGCGACCCGCCCTTAACGGAACCGTTTGCCATCTTGACACCGACCGCCTTCCTCAAACGGGAGCCCCAGCCCCCTGTATTTCCATACGACCCGCGACTTAAACGCCCTCGCCGCGCCTAGTTTCCGAGAAAATCAGTATGCGCACCGGCATAAACACCGAAAGTTTGTTCAGTAATCCGTCGCAGTCATAATGAGCGAGTTTATCATCTTTCAAAGCGCGAGGCAAATTTTAGTATGAAGAACTTTGAGGGGCGTCTTGTTTAACGTAAATAGCCTGAATGATAAGGACTAAAACCCCGACATGCTTCGCATTTATGGGCGGAATGTGCTATGTTCGAGGAGAAAACATCTGCAAAGATATTTAACATTAGAAGCCTAAAGGGTAAAGATTGAAAACCTTTGCTGTCACCGCAACCGCCATCGGCAAAATTCCACGCGGTTTATTCAATCGGCTATACTATAGCCCAATCGAAGAAGTCTCTGGGATAAAAGCGGTCACATCTGCGATACAGCTTCTTTGACACAATTTCCACGGGGTCGTCGAAAAAGACTTCCTCGCCATTGAAACTCAATGCGTTTATCCTGCACATTCTGCCCGAACACATTCTGCCCGAACATTGACATGTTTATACATTTAGAGTAACCTGAGCCGATTCAACGCTCATCAGGTGGGGAACAATCTTTTGCAGGGAGGCTTTCTTTTTATGAGTAAATACCGTGTCGCAGTTGTTGGCGTCCTTGGCGCAGTGGGACAGGAGATGCTGAAAACCCTCGAGCAGCGGGAATTTCCCATAAGCGGCATCAAGCCGCTTGGCACTGCGACGAATACCGGCCGCGCCGTCGGGTTCGCGGGGGAGAGCGTATCGGTCGAGCAGGCAAAGAGGGGCTCGTTCAAGGGCGTCGACATAGCCCTCTTCTCGGCGGGCGCGGACGCCAGCCTCGAGCTGGCCCCGATCGCCAGGGACGAGGGGTGCGTCGTCATCGATAACTCCGCCGCGTGGCGAATGGACGATTCCGTGCCGCTGGTGATCCCGGAGGTCAACCCGGACGCCTTGAAGCAGCACAGTGGCATAATAGCAAACCCGAACTGCTCGACAATACAGATGCTCGTGGCGCTGAAGCCTCTGCACGATCTGTTCAGGATCAAGAGGATTGTCGTCTCCACGTACCAGGCGGTATCCGGCACGGGGTACAAGGCGATCGACGAGCTCGAAAATCAGATGCGTCAGTACTGCAGCGGAGATCCGATAACGAAATCCGTATATCCGTGCCAGATACTGCTCAACGCGCTGCCCCAGATAGACGTCTTCCTCGACAACGGATACACGAAGGAGGAGACGAAGATGGTCGAGGAGACTCACAAGATCCTCGACCCGTCCATAGGCGTGAGCGCGACGGCCGTTAGGCTGCCGGTGTTTCGCTGCCACAGCGAGGCCGTCAACATAGAGACGGAAAGACCTATAGACCTCGGCACGGCCGCCAGGGCGCTCGCCTCTCAGCGCGGCGTGAAGCTCGTGGACGACTTCAGGCGTGGGGAATACCCGTATCCCCTGATGGCCTCGGACAAGGACGACGTCTTCGTCGGCAGGCTGAGGCTGGACGAGTCCGTAAAACACGGCATGAACCTGTGGGTCGTGGCGGACAACCTGCGGAAGGGCGCCGCCCTGAACGCGGTGCAGATCGCGGAGACGCTGATCGAGATGAACATTATCTGATACCGCGGCCCGATATGAACATCCTAGTGTTCAAGTTCGGCGGCACATCTGTGGGCTCCGGGGACGGACGCGCCAGGGCGTCGCGCCACGTCCGGCGCGCCCTCGATGCCGGTTTCGGCGTGGTGGCGGTCGTGTCGGCGATGGGGCGCGCGGGCGATCCGTACGCCACCGACACGCTGTTGGGGCTCGCCCCCGACGCTGGGGCCCTGACGCGGGATCTGCTCATGAGCTCCGGGGAGACGATATCCGCCTGCGTCTTCGCGGACGAGCTCGAGAGGGG
>JAISRP010000105.1 GCA_031273585.1 Synergistaceae bacterium | reverse complement strand
CTCTCGCAACCATCACACGGTATCAAGCTATAACTGATGATAAAACCTTTTACGTTCCAGTCAAGGGGAAAAACCGCCATCCGCACATTTGAGGCTGCGAAAAATACGTCGTCGAGGGCAGCCTGCCCCCCGCGCGCGCGAGAATAAAAACATAAAAAAAACGAGGACGCCCGTTTGAGCGCCCTCTGGTTTGCATTCTGAAATTAAGCGGCCGAGGTATAAAAATTTCGCCCAGCCGAGCGGACTGGTCATCGCTGTCTGCGTAAAGAAAATCGCGCTCCGCCCGCCCATCGCCCTCCCGAAAAATTTTGATTTATCGCCGGACGCCGAATCCGAGATTTCGCGTCATCCGCCCCTGCTCATCTGGACCCTGCGTATATCGCACGCTCGTCCGGTCTCCTCGTCGACCTCTACTATCGCCCCCTGCAGGCGGACGTCGGAGTCGTCGACCTCGAACTTGCTGGGGACGCCGGTCAGGAATTTCGGCAGGACGGAGTCGTACTTCATGCCGATCACTCCGCCGTGAGCGCCGGTCATCCCCGCATCTGTCAGGTATGCGGTCCCCAGCGGCAGGACGGATTCGTCGGCGGTCTGGACGTGAGTGTGAGTTCCGACCAGGGCGGATACCTTTCCGTCGAGGTAGCGGGCCATCGCGATTTTCTCGGCTGTCGCCTCCGCGTGGAAATCGACGAATATCACCCGGCAGCCCAGGGCCGGTATGATGGAGTCGGCAGTCCGAAACGGACAGTCGACCTCGGGCATGAAGGCCCTTCCCTGAAGATTTATCACGGCAAGCCTGCGGCCGTTCTTCTCGAAAACTCCGAACCCGCGGCCTGGCGCGCCGGGCGGGTAGTTCGCGGGGCGAAGCGCCCTCGGCTCGCGGTCCAGGACCGGCACGAACTCCTTCTTGTCCCAGATGTGGTTGCCCGACGTCATCACGTCCACCCCGGCATCGAACATCTCGTTCATGAGCCGCTCGGTCATGCCGAACCCGGCGGCGGCGTTCTCGCAATTTATGACGACGAAATCGAAGTATCCCTCTTTTGCCCTGAGCTCGGGCAGCCCGCCGATGAGAGCGGTCCTGCCAGGTCTTCCGAACACGTCCCCGACGAACAGGATCCTCATTGGACTCATCGGGTCCGCTACTTCGCGTAATCGACCACCCGGGTCTCCCTTATCAGGGTGACTCTGATCTGTCCGGGGTACTTCATCTCCGACTCGATCCTTCGGGCTATGTCGTAGGCGAGTTTCTGCATGCTTCCCTCGTCGGTCGTCTCCGGTGAGAGGGCGACCCTGATCTCCCTGCCAGCCTGTATGGCGAACGCCTTGTTCACCCCGTCGAAGGACTTGGCTATATCCTCCAGCTTTTCGAGCCTCTTGACGTAAGCGTCCAGGCTCTCGCGCCTCGCGCCGGGGCGGGACGCGCTCACGGCATCGGCTGCCGACACGAGCAGAGCGTATATCGACTGGGGCTCCTCGTCCTCGTGGTGCGAGGCGATGGCGTTGATTATCTCCGGGGACTCGTTGTATCTCCTCGCTATGTCCGCGCCTATCGTGGCGTGAGGTCCCTCGACCTGGTGATCGACGGCCTTGCCTATGTCGTGCAGAAGGCCCGCCCTCCTGGCCAGTCCCTCGTCCAACCCGAGCTCGGCAGCCAGAAGGCCCGATATGTGCGACACCTCGAGGCTGTGGTGCAGGGCGCTCTGTCCGTAGCTCGCGCGGAAGCGCAGCTGGCCGATGAGCCTGGCGAGCTCCGGGTGCATGTGCTTTATGCCGGTCTCGAGCAGCGCCTCCTCGGCGGCCTCCATAACCTGGACGTCCACGTCGCGCTGCGTCTTTTCGATTATCTCCTCGATCCGGGCAGGGTGTATGCGCCCGTCCTGGATCAGGCGCTCCAGCGACAGCCTGGCCACCTCGCGCCTTATTGGATCAAAGCAGCTCAGCGTAACGGCCTCCGGGGTGTCGTCGACTATGAGGTCGACGCCGGTCAGGGTCTCGAACGTCCTTATGTTCCTGCCCTCCCTGCCTATTATGCGGCCCTTCATCTCGTCGGACGGTATCTGAACCACGCTCACCGCTATCTCAGACGTGAAGTCGACGCTGCACCGCTGAATCGCCACCGAAATTATCTCCTGCGCTTTCCTGTCGGCCTCGCGGCGCGCCTTCTCCTCGAGCTCCTTCAGCCTCAGCCCTATCAGGTGATTTGCCTCCGCCTCAACCTCGGCCAGGAGCATGGACTTCGCCTCGTCCCTCGAGAGCTGCGCTATCTCCTCGAGCCTGGAGACCAGCTCGCGCTCCTTCTGAGATATTCCGTCGATCTTGTGCTTGGCGTCCTCGATCTTCTGCCTGAGCTCCTCCTCGCGCTTCGTGACGTTGTCGAGCTTCCTGTCGAGGTTCTCCTCCTTCTGCTCCAGCTTGCGCTCGGTCCGCTGAAGTTCGTTCCTGCGCTCCTTGGTCTCCCTGTCGACCTCCTGACGAAGCCTGAATATCTCCTCCTTAGTCTCCGTCATGAGGTCGCGCCGCGCCTGTTCAGCCTTGTTCGCAGCTTCCTCCAGCAACTTCTCGGCCTTTGAAACCGCGCCCTCCTGCCTCTTCCCCAGCACGGTCCTGTGAACAAAAACTCCGGCGACGACGCCGATTATTACCGAACACCCAATAACCAACAAAGTTAATTCCATATCCTCAATCACCTCTTCAAAACATTTGTCAAGGTACGTGGGAAAACATGAGAAAAGCTGCCACAAAGAACAACCAGTTCATTATAACATATAAATTAAAATCCACCCATGATATGTGACATGCGCTAAATCCACAGGCAAGACCTTGGGGCGCCGCCCCAAACCCCGCCAGGGAGCCCTGCTCCCTGGACCCTTTTTTCAATTTTTTTGATTTTCGCCCGTAGGGCGAAAATCAAAAAAAATAAATGGGGGTCCGGGGGACTGGTCCC
>JAISRP010000032.1 GCA_031273585.1 Synergistaceae bacterium | reverse complement strand
AGAGGGTCCAGGGAGCTGGCTCCCTGGCGGGCGTGGGCGGAGCCCACGGTTTTGTCCCTGCGGGTTCCGGCTATCTGCGTCTTCTTGCCAAAAACGGCTGCACGCGGCTCTCCGTGCCGGAGACGAGCCTCGTTATGTTCTCCCTGTGACGCCACACGGAGAGGGCCAGCAACAGCATGGCGGATACAAAGTAGTAACCGCTCTCCATCGCGAACGGGATCGCGAGCGACGCCGAGAGCAGGGCCACGATGGACGAGAGGGACGCGTACCCGGAGACCTCCCGCACCAGAAACCATATCACCCCTCCGACGAGCACCGGCAGGGGATTGAAAAAGTCGTAGCAGGCAAGAACTCCGAACGTCGTGGCGACGCCCTTTCCGCCCCTGCCCCCGAGCCACAGCGGAAAGTCGTGCCCGATGACTGCGGCGGAACCCGTCAGCGACAGCAGAAGCGGGCTTCCAGCGCCCGCGAGCATGGCTAAGAGGACCGCCACGCCGCCCTTTGAGATATCGCAGACTGCCGTTATGAAGCCCCATCTCTTTCCGAGCACTCGGGAAACGTTGGTCGCCCCGGTGTTGCCCGAGCCGTATCCGCGAATGTCCTCGCCGAGCAGCAGCCTCACGAGGACGTACCCCGTGGGGAACGACCCGAGGAGATAACCGAAGCCGATCCACATGACAATCGACTGAACGCTCTCGTCCATGGACAGAAATACCCCCCAATTCGCGCGTAAAAAAGCGCGCGGGCGAGATCCTCCCTGCGCCCTCAGGCCATATTATAGCGCACCGCAGGGCCCTGTGAACAGGAATGCGGCACTCCGTTTCAGCGGAGCTCCCTCAGGGGCAGGCGTTCGGGGACGTTATCCGTGCAGGCCTCCGCAAATTGGGCGAAAAGCCTTTCAGCGCTCCTGTAATGTCTCCGCAGGCGCTCCGGATGCCACTGGACCCCGATGGTGAACGGATGGGGGACGCCGTCGCGGTAATCCGTGGGCTCGATTGCCTCGATGATTCCGTCGGGCGCGTACGCCGACGCCTTGAAGCCGGGCGCCACGCATCTTACGGCCTGATGATGAAAGGAGTTTACTCGCACCGACATACGGAGGCCGTCGCCGGACACGGAGATCTCCGGGCTCTCGCCGGAATCCGACAGGGCTCGCCCTATCTGAGACTCGACCGCGCACTCGATCTCGTGGACGCACGAGTATCCCGGCGCTCGCTGTGAGTGCATCAGCACGGTTTTCTCCGCGTTCTGCCTCTCGATGTCCTGAAACAGGGACCCTCCCATTGCGACGTTCAGGACCTGAACGCCCCTGCAGATGCCCAGTATGGGCTTTCTCTGCCTCACCGCGCACCGGCAGAGCTCGATCTCGAACAGATCGCGCTCCTCCGAGAACGCCCCGTTGAATGGCATGTTCTCGTCGTCGTAAAGACGAGCGTCGACGTCGTCCCCCCCGCTCAGCAGGAGCCCGTCCAGGCGGCTTACGGCGCGAGATGCCAGCGACTGGTACGACCCCCGCAGCTCAATGCCCGGCAGAGGGACGACGAACGGAGTGCATCGGGCGTTGTAAACGGCCTCGACGTAGTCCTCCAGGATGTTTTGCACCCCTGGTCTGCCGCTGTCCACGTTTATGCTGATACCGACGACCGGAGGCTCCTGACCCTTCGCAGCTCGCATCTCGTTCTCCCCCCGCAGCGCTCCGCAGGACAGACCAAGGCGCATTTTCCCCAGCGGACGCCCATATATAGCAATTTAACATTAGAAGCCTAAAGGGTAAAGATTGAAACCCTTTGCTGTCACCGCAACCGCCATCAGCAAAATTCCACGCGGTTTATTCAATCGGCTGTACTGCAAAGTAAAAATTCTAGCAATTAGCTCATGGGTGTCAAGCATCGCAACATAACCGGGCGGAACGGGTCCGCCCGGTTATGGCTGTACAAAAATTCTTGTGGTTGGATGAGCTATGCGACCGGCACTGCTTCGAGAGGAGCCTTGGTCTCGTACAGCTTCAATCCCTTCTTGTAGATCAGGAACGAGTACACGATGGCCAGGATCACGCCGAGAATGTAGGCGACGTTCATCGGAAGGTTCAGGCCGATCCGCGCGTTGCAGATGTAGCTGAAGGTTATGAAACAGTACCACGCGCCCGGTATGAGGGACATCAGAGGCGCGATCCTGTGCCCCTTGCCGAGGAGGTAGATCGTAATTATCGCAAACGCGAACACGGCAATGGTCTGGTTGCTCCACGCGAAATAGCGCCACAGAACGTTGAAGCCCCCCGGCGACATCTTGGCCCAGATCAGTATCGCGGCCACGAGGACGAAGATTATGGACGATATGGAGAGGCGATTTTTGAGCGGCCTCTGGTCGATTTTCAGGAAATCGCCCACCATGAGGCGAAGCGAGCGCAGCGCAGTGTCCCCGGAGGTGACCGGCAGCACGATGACGCCCAGGATCGCTATGAGTCCGCCCACGTTGCCCAGCATGTCCCTGGCGACTATGCCGACGACGGCGTTCGGGCTCGTCGCGCCCTCTCCGGCCGGGATTGCGATCCCCTTGTTGAAGACGGCCATCGCCGCGGCTGCCCATATCATGGCGATGAAGCCCTCCAGTATCATCATGTTGTAGAACGTCAGGCGTCCCTGCTTTTCACTCGTCACGGAGCGCGCGATTATAGCGGTCTGCGTGGAGTGGAAGCCGGAGACGATGCCGCAGGCGACGGTGATGAAGAACATCGGGATGAGGCTCTGACCGCCGGGGTGAATGCCCCGCCAGTTCTCCCACGAGAGCTCGGTCAGGGTATATCCCTTGGCGAACAGGCATATAAAAACTCCCACCGCCGAGAAGATCAGTATCGCGCCGAATATCGGGTACACCCTGCCTATGATTTTGTCGATGGGGAACATCGTTGCAGCGATGTAATAGGCGAATATCACGGCGTAAATCACCCAGGTCGACGGGGCGTTGGCCGCGCCCGAAAACCCGAGCAGCTGAGTCGCCGCTATGTCGCCGGGCGTGTAGATGAACACAGCTCCCACCAGGAGCATGAGCAGGCAGATGAACACATTGTACAGGTTGAAAACCGCGGTGTTCGTGTACTTCTTGACGAGGTCCGGCATCTGCATCCCGTTGTTGCGCAGCGAGAGCATTCCGGAGAAGTAGTCGTGCATGGAGCCGCCCAGGATGTTGCCTATCGGGATCAATATAAACGCGACAGGTCCGAAGAGGATGCCCTGGATCGGCCCGAGGATGGGTCCTGTGCCCGCGATGTTCAGCAGGTTGATGAGGCTGTTCTTCCACGTCTTCATCGGGACGTAGTCCACTCCGTCCGTCTTCGTAAAAGCCGGCGTCTTGCGGTCGTCCGGCTTCATGACGTTCTCGCACACTTTTCCGTACACCACGCTGCCCACGGCAAGTATCACCAGACCGATAATAAACGTCGTCATGTCTTGAATCTCCCTTCAAATAAGTAAAGTTTAAAAATCGCGGATAAGATCAACGCTCTCTCGACCGGCTCCCGATAACACCCCCTTCCGAGACGCCCCGGCGGCAAATCGCGCATCCCGCCCTGACGCCAGATTTGCAGGTCAAACAGATGCCGAGGCACAACACGGCCTCCGCGAAACCTCGCTTGCGGCGGAAACACCCCCGCAACTTCACGCGGGCGTACCCGCATTCATGACAAAAGCGAGGAGCCGCGCCCCCCGCCAGTGTCGATGCCGTTGCCGGCAAACTATGGAATCGTTACAGTTCCAACCAGCGATCCCATGATGATACAGAATGCCTCTGCCTTTATCCTCGTCCCTGAGGGCTTGCTCCCGATTGCGAACGTATCGGTCATCCCCTCCGCCGACGTCTGGGACTTGTACTCTCGCTGTACAGCCACAGTGTCGTTTACATATACCACAATTTTATATATATAGTGTTTTCCGGGGTCGTTTACGCCGTGACCCACCATGACCGTCAGGCTGCCGTCGGCGTTCAAGCCCAGCTCCACTGACTTGGGCGGGTGGGCGTAAGCGGTTGTCCGCGCCACACTTCCCAACAGCACCACAACCAACGCAAACGCGAAAAATATCCTTTTCACCCTTTGCGCCTCCTCTCAACCACGCTTGCAACGATGCAGACAATCTTATTTAAAACTGGTCATTTATTTACATTATCGTACATCATAACGCGCGTGAAAGTCAATGTTTTAGCTAAAAAAATCATAACTATTGGCCTATCTCCTGCGAAGGCGTTTTTGCGAACAAACGGGCCGAATCCGAGCCGATCAGGAAGCCGAGCTGCTGATTTAAGCGCGTAAAAGCGCCCCATGTCGTCAAATTCGCCTCGCTGGCGCAACATAAGCCAAATTGAGGGCCCTATAATTTTTTTGCAAGGTAAATATTTGCGCCCAAAACCGTGGGACAGGACCTTGGGGCGCCGCCCGCGCCCGCCTGGTAACTTGTCCCCCGGACCCCCATCTGTTTTTTTGTTTTCGCCCTGCGGGCGTAAACAAAAAAACGAAAAAAAGGGTCCAGGGAGCCGCGCTCCCTGGCGGGGTTTGGGGCGGAGCCCCAAGGTCCTGTCTTGCGGATTTGGGCACAATTATTTACCTTGCAAAAAAATTATGTGACCCTCAATTTGACTCATGTTGCACCAGCGAGGCGAATTTGACGACATGGAAGCGCTTTTACGCGCTTAAATCGGCAGAGCTGCTTCCTGATCGGCTCGGATTCGGCCCGTTTGTTCGCAAAAACTCCTTCGCAGGAGAAAAGGCCAATAGTTATGATTTTTTTAGCTAAAACATTGACTTTCACGTGCGTTATGATGTACGATTATGTAAATAAATGACCAGTTTTAAATAAGATTGTCTGCATGATTGCATGCGTGGTTGAGAGGAGGCGCAAAGGGTGAAAAGGATATTTTTCGCGTTTGCGTTGGCTGTGGT
>JAISRP010000031.1 GCA_031273585.1 Synergistaceae bacterium | reverse complement strand
GTCGAGGGGGCTTCCCGTGAAGGATGACGTCATCTGGGGTATGCGTCAGCAGTGGATGCAGAGCGGGGGCGATCCGTCGAAGCTCGGGGCGATGGTGGAGCTGTGGGCCAGGGGCGCCGCCGTGACCGAGAACAACGCGGCCCTGCTCTCCTGGTATATGGAGCTGCTGCCTGGGCAGGCTTTTCTGATATGGAAGAAGATCCGGGAGCGGCTGCACGAGCGGAAGTACAACTCGCCCAGGGATCTTCTTAACGCCGTCAGGGATATCGGGGACGAGGACGTGAGGAGGTTTCTCCACGCTCACGCCCTCGCCGGCAAACCGGCGCGAAGGGGGATCGACCCCTCGTTGCTGCTCGCCCCGGCGTGGTGGCCCGCTGGCGAGGACGACGGGGGGAGGAGCATGATGGCCCGCGTGTCCATATCGTCAGAGGAGCTCGGGGGCCGTCAGGTGTGGTGGCTCGCGTTCGAGATGGAGGGCGACTCCATCGGTCAGGTATTTGGAGACGTCATGACGAACGGCAGGGCGCTGTCCGTCAACCTCAAGCTGAAGGACGAGTCGAGGCTTGGCCTCGTGCGGGACAACCTGCCGGAATTGAGGGAGGACCTGTCCGAGGTGCCCCTCATGCTGCAATACCTGGGAGCGAGCGTCTTCAGACAGGGCGAATCAGACTCCGCCGCAAGACAGGGCCTGGATCTGGAGGCCTAGCCGTGGACAATTCATCCGGCGGCAGGAAGAATGAGAAGAGGACGAAGGCCGCCGCCATAAAGTACGAACTCGGCGCCGACAGGGCGCCCAGGGTCATCGCGAAGGGGGAGAACCTCGTCGCGGAGAAGATCATAGAGACTGCCAAGGAGGCAGAGATCCCCATAGTCGAGGACGCTGCCCTGGTGAGCGCGCTTCTCGTGCTGGAGCTCGGGGAGGAGATCCCCGCCGAACTTTATCAGTCAGTCGCTAAAATCCTCGCCTTTCTTTACAAACTCGACAAGAGAACCCCGGAACTGTGAACCGTCAGGAATTCGGCGCTTCCGGCGAAAATATTGCGGCGAGCCATCTCGAACGACTCGGGTGGACCATACTCGCACGCAATGTGCGCGTGGGGCGGGGTGAGCTCGATATAATCGCCATGGACGGAGAGGAACTCGTCGTGGTGGAGGTTAGAACACGTAAAATCGGCTATCTATCTCCAGCAGAAACAACGGTAGGCCCCATGAAGATTAAGAGCATAATAAAAACGGCGCGCAAATATGTAGATAGGATAGCATTCAGCGGCATCTGGCGGATAGATGTAGTTGCGGTTACCGAGAACGAAGCAGGGAAAACTGTGGTGGAACTGTTCAGCGATGTCACCGTTGGTATGGAGGGCGGATTCATGGGGTGATAAAGGGAATCTGCGGAGTAACGCTGCGAGGCACACAGGCTCTTCCGGTCGAGGTAGAGGTGGAGATAACCGGCGGACTCTTCTCGATGACCGTGGTCGGCCTTCCGGATACCGCCGTTAAGGAGGCAAGGGAGCGCGTGAGGGCCTCTTTGCGGAAGGTCGGGCTGATGCTACGGGGGAGGATTGCGATAAACCTGGCGCCGGCGGACCTGCCCAAGGAGGGCGCGCTTCTGGATCTCCCGATGGCAATTGGGCTTGCCAGGGCCGCAGGCAGGATCGAGTGCGAAGAACCGTCGCTCTTCATGGGCGAGCTCTCGCTCGACGGGAGGGTTCGTTGGGTGCGCGGCGCGGTGCCAGCCGCCGTCCTCGCCAGGGAGCTCGACGTAGCCCTCTTCGTTCCAAGGGAGAACGAACGGGAGGTGGCGCTGGTGTCGGGCGTGCGAGCCTACGGCGTGGAGACCCTTCTGGATATCGTGAGGCACATGAACGGCGAGGCGCCGCTTCCCCGGATAGAGCGCGGGATGTTCGAGGAGTGCACGGCGGAAATCGAGACTGACTTTGCCGACATAAAGGGGCAGTTCGCCGCGAAACGCGCCCTCGAAATCGCGGCGGCGGGACACCATAACCTGTTGCTGACCGGCTCCCCCGGCTCCGGCAAGACTCTGCTCGCAAGGGCCCTCAAGGGAATACTTCCGCCGCTCTCCGACGAGGAGATGATGGAGGTCCTGCTCATCAGGAGCACGGCCGGCCTGCCCTTCGAGCCGGGCAGGACCCGCCCATTCAGAGCCGCACACCACACGGCGAGCACTGTGGCAATCTGCGGGGGCGGTTCCTCCATGCGCCCGGGTGAGATATCGCTTGCCAGCAGGGGCGTGCTGTTTCTGGACGAGTTCCCGGAGTTCACGAGGGATGTCCTGGAGAGTCTGAGACAGCCCCTCGAGGACGGCACTATTACCGTAAGCCGCGCCGCCGGCAGCGTCACATATCCCGCCCGGGTGCTCCTGGTCACGGCCTGCAACCCATGTCCTTGCGGCTACAGCGGGGATCCCGCCGAACCCTGCCGATGCACCCCAAATTCGATAGAAAAGTATCAGAGAAAGCTGTCTGGGCCGATACTCGACAGGATCGACCTGCACGTCGCCGTGCCCAGGCTGAAGCCGGAGGAGCTTGTGGTTCTGGACGGGGAGTGCGGCGAGCCGAGCGCCGAGATCAGGCGGAGGGTTCAGTCCGCGAGGGAGGCTCAACGGGAACGATGGCGCGAGATCGGATTTCAATGCAACGCCGAGTTGTCGGAGCGCGCGCTCAGAAAACGCCTGGACATGGACTCTGACGTGAAACCGTTTCTGGCGGAGACTGTGAGGAGGCTCAAGCTCTCGGGGCGCGGTTTTTCGAGGGTCCTCCGCGTATCGAGGACCATTGCGGACCTCGAGGGAGCCGAGAGGATAGCCGTCCATCACGTTGCGGAGAGCCTGTCTTACCGGGAGGGCGAGGCGTTTGGCAGGGGTTCGGGTCCCGGGTGGAGGAACTAGGTGATCCGTCCGCTCCTGCTGCTGTCCCGAATCCAGCAGGACATGAGGATCTGTGAGAGATTCGAGGAACTGGGGATCGAACCGACTGCCCTGATCGAAGGAGGCAATCCTCTCTGGGAGAGGCTTGGCATCGGCGAGCGGGGAAGGTCGTTGATGTCGGAGTCATTGGCGTCGGGCTGGATCGAGCGCGAGATGGACGCCTGCCTCAGGCTCGGCGTCCGCCTGGTGACGTATCAGGACGCAACTTACCCGAAGAGTTTACTCGATCTGAGGGATGCTCCGCTGGTGCTTTACGTGAAGGGAGCCCGTTTTTCATTGCAGCCCCGAGTCGTTGCGATCGTGGGCACGAGGCGGAGCAGCTCGTACGGCCTCGGGGCGGCGAGAGAGCTTGCTGGGGCGTGCGCCGTGCGTGGACGAAGCGTCGTCAGCGGGGGCGCCAGGGGCATCGACCGCGCCGCGCACGAGGGCTGTCTGGATTCGGGGGGAATCACTGCGGCGGTACTTGGAACCGGAGCGGACATAATATATCCGTCGGAGCACGGGGAGTTGTTCGAACGAATAATCGAGACAGGGGCGCTATTTACGGAGTTCCCGCTGGGCGCCGGAGGGGATTCGTGGCATTTTCCGCGGCGCAATAGGATAATCGCTGGGTTATCGTCGCGCACCGTCGTCGTGGAAGCGCCGGATAAGAGCGGCGCGCTCATAACGGCTCGCTGTGCCGCGGACGCCGGCCGGGAGGTCTGGGTCGTCCCGGGGCGGATGAAGGATCCTCGCGCCCACGGGTCCAACAGGCTCATCTTTGACGGGGCGTTTCCCCTTATTGACCTCGAGACGTTTTTCGGCGAGAGCGGATCCCAGAAGTCACTGCCATATGAGGAACCGTTCGCCGGGGAAACGGTCATCCTCAACGATGCTGAAAAAACAATAATTGCCCTGTTGACAAATAGTGGGGACTGGACTATTGACAACCTGGCGAGCGAAGCTAAAATGAGCGCCGCGGAGGTATTCCGAACGATATCCATGCTATCCCTCAGGGGATTGGTATATTCTTCGGGCGCGGGACGTTACCGAATGACGGATTGAAATGCACAGGACTGTTTAAAGACAGATGGGGGGGCCATGGATGAGGAGCCGGATACTGTCCCGCGAGGAGAACGAGTCGCTGTCACCGGAGGCCGTAAAACTGATATACAGGCATTTTCACAGTCACTACTGCGCTCCGGACATACTGGAGAAGGTCCTTCTGCAGGCCGTGATGGTGGCGCGCATCAACCAGTGCCGCGTAGAGGAGGATATGCTCGTGTTCCTCATAGAGAAGATCTCGGAGTACGAGGGAGTGCCGGTCTTCGATCCGGGCGACGAGGGCGGGAGCGACGCATACAGGTACTGCTGAGGAGGCGGAGAGTTGTCCCCTAAAAAACCGAAAAAGGATGCAGATGTGGGAGTGGATTCGCAGAAACCCGATACGAGCACCGGTCTGACGCCCAAGAGGGGCGCAGGGAGCGGCGCTGTCACTTTGGGGTCCGGCTCCGGGGCATCCTCCAAATCATCCTCTAAGAGAGCGGCGAAGCCCCGCAAGGACAAGGCCGGGTCGGTATCCGCCGCAGCATTGGATCCCGTCTCACCCAAAAAATCCGCGACACCCCGGAGGGGCCAGGGGAAGAAGTCAGTTCCGAAATCGAAGAAGACCTTGCAGAACAGGAGCGCCTCCGC
>JAISRP010000020.1 GCA_031273585.1 Synergistaceae bacterium | reverse complement strand
GAGCGATTTAAGCACATGGAAGTGCTTTCAGCGCGTCAGATTCGCGTAGAGAGTCGCCGAAATATCGGCTTACCACCAGCTATATGATCTAACTTGATAGTCATATGCGGTTTTACGCGGCAGGATGTACTTTCGCCACGGTCCAATTTTCTGAGTGAGCCGGCAATCCGACATCGCGCCGCGGGCAGTTCAGAGCCCGGCTGAGTCAAATCCGCTGCCGGCAGACGGACCGCGGGGCGCATCGCTCTTCGTCTCGGAATCTCCGTCGCCGTGCAGCAGGCGCCATACCTTGCCGGTTATCCAGTTGAAATCGCTCGAATTGCGCACGTCGCTTATCCGCCTGGGACGGGGCAGATTGACGTTCACGAAACACTTTATCGTCCCCGGATTTGTCGACATCACCGCGACCCGGTCCGCCAGGAAGACCGCCTCCTCGATGCTGTGCGTGATGAATATTATCGTCTTGTGCGTCTCCTCCCATATCCTCAGCAGCTCGTCCTGAAGGGTCTCGCGGGTTTGCGCGTCGACTGCGGCGAAGGGCTCGTCCATTAGCAGCACCTCGGGGTCGAACGCCAGCGCGCGCGCTATGGCGACGCGCTGTTTCATCCCGCCCGACAGCTCGTGCGGGTAGCTCTCCTCGAAGCCCTTCAGGTCCACGAGCTCGATGTACCTGTCGCTGATCGCTCTCCGCTCGCCCCTCGGGACTTTCTTTACCTCCAGGCCATACTCTATGTTTTTTCTGACAGTCCTCCACGGGAACAGGGCGTAACCCTGCAGCACTATGCCCCTGTTGAGGTCGGGGCCTACGATCCTCCTGCCGTCTATGTAAATTTCCCCGGAGGTGGGGACGGAGAGCCCCGCCATAATATCGAGAAACGTCGATTTTCCGCACCCGCTCGGCCCCACCATCGTGAGGAACTCGCCCTCCCTGACCTTCAGATTTATGTCATAAAGGGCCGTAAAATCGTGTTTCCCCTCCCCGGGACGCCTGATGCGAAAAACACGGTTAGTGTTTTTAGCTACTATCTTAAACGAGTTAATGTCCTCCTCCGATATTACAGTCGTTTCATCGACCAGCGTTGTCATCTCTTAACTTCCTCCTTGTTCTTTAATGTTGAATCCATATCCCCGGCGGATGCCGCTAGAAGCCGGCGGCCTCCCGGATGAGCCCCTCCTCCATTATGAGATGCCTGTTGCCGAATTTCACGATATCAGCTTCGTGCGTGACGATGATTATCGTCACGCCATCCGATGAGATCCGCGCGAAAAGCCGCAGGATGTCGTCCGTCGTCCGCGGGTCCAGATCGCCGGTGGGCTCGTCCGCTATCAGCAGGCGCGGCGAGTTTATGAGGCTTCTCGCAATGGAGACCCTGCGGAGCTCCCCGCCTGAGAGCTGATCCGGATACGAGCCGGCAAGATGCGGTATGCCAGTTTGCTCCAACAGGGAAAGGGCCCTTTTCTCCGGGCCGCCCTCCCTGCTGTAAAGGTAAAACGGCAGGAGGACGTTATCCAGCACGGTAAAGTTGGACAGTATGCCGTGACCCTGCGGAATGTACCCGATCTGGCTGTTTCTGAGCAGCGCGAGGTCCCGGTCGCTTGCGCCGCCTATGTCGAGTCCGTCGAAAAAAATTTCGCCGGACGAGGGCCTCGCAAGCCCCGCGATCAAATTGAGCAAGGTGGTTTTCCCGCTTCCGGAGCGCCCCGTGATGAAGAGGAAATCATTTTCATCCACGGAGATATCGACGTCGTTTACCGCCGGGAATGCCGCATCGCCGCGGCGGTATTCCTTCCGGAGCTTTCTTGTCTCCAAGAGCATTGGATCTCATTCCCCGCCCAGGGCCGAGGCCGCCGACGCCGGGCCTATGCGAAGGACCGAGTACAGCGACGCCAGCGGGCCTACGAGAAACGACAGGAAAAACCCGGCGGCGGCGAGCAGGGCCGAGGCGCCGGCGCGCGGCTGTATGTAGGGCAGGATCATGTTCAAATCGATGAGAGCGCGGAAGGGCAGTATCAGCAGGCAGAAGGCGAACGCCCCCGAGAGCGCCCCAAACAGGCTGACGAGCGAGGCTTCGAGGAGGACGAAGCGCGCTATCCACCCGACCGTGGCGCCCAGAACTCTGTAAATCCCGAACTCGCCCTTGCGTTCGTTCAATATGACGGCGAACAGGACGGTCAGGACGCCCACCGCCAACAGCCACAGTATCGCGGTGAGAGCTAGAATTACCGACGTGAGCAGGTTCAGATTCCTGGACATCTCACCTATGACATCCTGCGGGCGGATGACGTCCACTCCGGACAATCTCATTTCATCGTGGATTTCCCGCGCGAAGGCGGCGGGATCGATTCCGCGTCCGACGTCGGCCGTCACGATCGACGCCGCGCGCTCCACGTCCCTGCCGTCCTCCCCGGTGTAATAAAAGTACTCCTTCAAAGCCGCCCGCGCCGTTTCCATGTTGAAGAACACGGACGTGTCAAACCCCATGCCGGTTTTCTCGAGACGGGCCGCGACGCGGTATTCGCTGCTGAAGAACATGAGCCTGTCCCCGGCCGCGGCGTCTATCTGACTGCCCACCACCACCTCCCCGAAGGCTAATGTCCCCGGAACTTCGCCGCCGAGCCAGGGGGCTATGACGAAGTCCGTGTCCGGTTCGTATCCTATGAGCTGCACCGGGAACGAGCAGTGACTGGAATCCAGGGACGCTATGAACAGCTGCGGCGACGTCCTGGAGAGCCCCCTTATGCCAGATATCCTGTCCAGGGCAGATGCGTCGAGGTAGAACGCGCTGGGCTCCCCTCGGAGCAGCACGCCCTCCGCGCTGTGCCGGTAGCCCCTCGGCGCGAGTATTAAATCCGCGCCGAGGCGGTCGGACATGCTGCTCATCCCGCTTCGCAGACCGAACGCCAGGAGCGATCCCGTTATCAGGACGAACGACAGCAGGGCGACGAAGCCCGCGATGCAGAAGTTGCGAAAGGGCCTCCGCCTCAAATTTTGCAGGGATATGTTAAACGCGTTCAGCCTGCGCTGTCGCATTGCCCCTTGCGTCCCCTCTGTACTTCCTGATCAGCCTGACGGTGTTCGCGGCAGCCGCGAGGGTCGCCGTGAGGCTGATGACGTTGAGCGATGGAAGGGTGACTAACCGGCAGTCCATGTGAGGGTGCTCGCACATTCCCATCAATATGTTAGGGATCAGGAAAGCCAGCGCGCCGTTGAGGACGAGCGACAGGCTGAGCCCCGCCAGCAAGGGAACTTCGCGTGACAGGATATACGCCGCGCCCAGCAATGCGATCACGATGCCTATCCCCAGCTCGGCCCGCGCCGTCCATAAGCAGTTTGTCGCGTGACCGTGGTCTTGTTCACAGATCTTAAAAATATACTTTGGCCCGACCGCTATCAGAACTCCAAATACAATGAAGAACAAACCCGCCGCAACATGTTTTATCCGTCCGCTCATCGGTAAACTACCTCCTAATACAAATTATGTGCGTAACGCCGCCATAGGGCGCGGCTTGCTGCCTGATGCTTTATTGCCTATATAACATATATGTGTGGTAGTTTTTTATCATGAAAGATAAGCGTTGTCAAGAAATCTTGAGGTTTATCAAAAAACGAGACGAAGATTCTAAATTTTTTCA
>JAISRP010000341.1 GCA_031273585.1 Synergistaceae bacterium | reverse complement strand
CTGTGATTTTCTTTATATTCATTTTACGCTTCCCCGTAAATTCATTAGTGGACGTCCTTGCATGGAATTTAAGTTTACTGAGGTGGAATTTACTTTTTCCGGCGACCGTTCAAAAATGTTTATTTCAATTATGAATATGACTATCAAGTTGTCTCAGCGAGGGATGTCGAATTGCCGAGCGAGCGCAGAAAATCGGCGTCCGACAGGATGTCCGACGAGTGGCGCAAGTAAGCGAAAAAACGCGAATTACGCGTTTTTTCGCGGCAGGATGTACTTTCGCCACGATCCGATTTTCGTAGTGAGCCGGCAATCCGACGCCTCCCCAGATAGCACTGCGACAACTCAACAGTCATATATTATTTTAAAGATACCCAATCGAGAAATTTGTCATTATTTTTACGCATATACGCGTAAATAAGCGCGTGATAAGATGCTTGACATATCAAAGGGCTGCTAATAGAACCATCATTGGCTAATTTGATTAAAAAATCGGAGACGGCATAGCCGGTGGTCGTTCGCAAAGGGGGTTTCGTTTTTTCAGTTTTTTGGCTGACCGGCAGATCTTGCCGGTCGTGGGGCGGGTTCATGCCTGGGCTCCTGATGCCGGGCGCGGGTTGGGGACCCGGATAATCGACGAAATGAGGGGGGTTGCAAATTATGGAGACAGTGGCGCGGTGGAACGGTGTCATCAACGGATTTGTCTGGGGGCCTGTGATGCTCTGTTTCTTCGTGGGGACGGGGATCTACATGTCGATACTGCTGGGATTTCCGCAGTTTCGGTACTTCAAGATAGTCTGGAAAGAGGTATTGTTTAAGAAGAAGGCGGCGGCAGAAAAGAGCGACAAGTCCATATCGTCGTTCGCCGCAATGGCGACGGCGATGGCTGCCACCGTCGGCACGGGGAACATAGCGGGGGTCGCGACGGCCCTGCACCTCGGGGGGCCGGGCGCTCTGATCTGGATGCTGCTCTCGGCTCTGTTCGGGATGTGTACCAAGTTCAGCGAGGTCGTGCTTGCGGTGAACTTCCGTCAAAGGGACGACCACGGAGACTGGCGCGGCGGCACGATGTACATACTGGAGCACGGGGCGGGGCAGAAGTGGCTTGCCGTGCTCTTCGCGCTCTTCACGGTGCTGGCGTCGTTCGGCATAGGGTCCGCCGTGCAGGCGAACTCGGCGGCGGAGGGTCTGCGCATCGGGTTTAACATTCCCAGCATGTACAGCGGCATAGCTCTGGCGATATTGACCGGGCTCGTGATAATAGGCGGGATCAAGAGCCTGTCCACAGTGACCATGTACCTCGTTCCGTTTATGGCGATCTTCTACATCATAGGCTCGATTGTGGTCATAGCTTTCAACATTGGCACGGTGCCGGTCGCGATAGCCTCGGCGTTCAAACACGCGTTCTCCGACCCGATGGCGCTCCCGGGCGCGATCGCCGGCTGGAGCGTAAAGCAGGCCGTCAGCAAGGGCATAGCGCGCGGCGTCTTCTCGAACGAGGCCGGGCTCGGCTCGGCCCCGATGGTGCACGCGACCGCGAATGTGGATCACCCTGTCAGACAGGGCCTCTACGGAATTTTCGAGGTGTTCGTGGACACGTTCGTGATCTGCTCCATGACAGCGCTCGTGGTGATCTGCACCGGAACGCTCACGGGCCGCCCGGATCTGACGGGAGCACAGCTCTCGCTCGTGGCGTTCGAGAACGGCATAGGCGTATTCGGCAAGTACGTCCTCTCAGTGGGGCTTTCCCTGTTCGCCTACACGACTATCCTGGGCTGGTACTGGTACGCCGAGACCGCCGCAACGTATCTATTCGGCCTGGGGTTCAAGCCCGTCATGAAGGTTATCTGGATAGCCCTCATCGTCGTCGGGGCGTCGGGCGGCGAGCTGTTCGGGACGAGCGGCAACGAGTTCCTGGCGACCCTGTGGGATCTCGCGGACACGCTGAACGGCCTCATGGCCATACCCAACATCATCGGCCTTCTGGTCCTCTCGAAGGTCGTGCACAAGCTGGTGAAGGATTTCGACGAGAAGCGCAGGAGCGGCGAGCTGCAGCTCTGATAACGCTAAAATAAGTTCTTTCCTAACGGGCGGGGCTCACGGGCCCTGCCCGTTTGCCTTGGGGACGCGCCTGCGCCCTCCTGCCTCCCATGTTGAACAAAAACACCCCGAACAGAATTATCGCTCCCCCGGAGAGAGTGCCCGGGTCCGGGTGGTCGTCCGCTATTAAGAAGCCCAGGATCGTGGCGAAAAATGGCGTGAGGAACATGTAGTTGCTGACGGAGGACGTGTCCGGCGCCCTCTCCATCGCGACCGACCATGAGACGTAGGCGGCGGCGCTAGTGAAGACCCCGAGTATGGCGACGTAGACGAGCTGTTCAGGCGGCGCGGATGAGGCCTGCTCGACCGCGCCGGGCGCAAATACTGCGAGCATGACGGTCCCGGCGAATATGCTGTATATCGATGACCTGAGGCCGGAATAGATCCTGGTCAGCCCCCTTTGAAGGAGGTTGTACGCGCTCAGCGCGACAGCCGCCAGAAGCAGCCAGATCACGCCCGCGCCCGCGCTCAGCGAGCCGCTCATGATGGTGAGCACCAGCATTCCGGCAAATTCGACCGCCGTGGCGAGCCACTGGAGGACGGACAGCCTCTCTCCGTAGAGGGCGCGCCCGAGGAGGGCCGAGATGACGGGCGCTGTGGACACGACGATGCTGCCGGTGGCAGAAGTCTCCGTGATGGACCCGATGTTGAAGGCGATCATGTAGAGAAAGAACCCAGCCGCCCCGGATGCCGCTATCCTCCACCAGTCACGCCTCTCCGGCGGCGCGATCCCGAGGGCGGCCGCCGTGACAGCGAGGACGCCCGACGCAATGACGTACCTCAAAAAACCGAGGGAGGTCGCCGAAAAGTGCCTCACCGCCATCCTGGTAAAGGGGTATGCCAGGGACCAGCAAAATATTGCCGTCAGTGCGTAAAGGTGAAAACTGCCGCGCTTCTCATTCATGTCAGGACGCTCCTCCGGCAAGCCCGGGTCAGGCCGCCGCGCATTGAAGTCGATTATACAGTCAAAGCCGAATTTTGACGCGTCGCCGTTTTCTTTCGCGCTCCCCTTGGATTATACATCCCGCCTCCCGCATGACTCTCTTTCTTAGCGCCCCCGCCCCAGACCCCCCTCGCGGAGGAGGGATGGCCGAAGGCCAGGGGGGAGTCTCCTAAGAAATCTCGCATTCTAGCAACACCCCCTTCAACCCCCTCCCACAGAGCTCCCAAAAAAATAAAAAAATCCCCGCGTCATAAAACTTCGCTCGGTTGCATTATGCTCCACGAGAGGATATAATCCTCACGTCCGCATTTAAGAAAGACATCGCGGAAAAAAATTCCAGAGCTTGGGGAAGAAGGTAGTTGGCCATAGCGGCTTGTCCAAAAAATAATATTCGGTTGCAGTATTATATCGTTCCTTCAAATAATATGTTATTATTTGAAGGAAAACATCGTCTTCACAATCTCGTAAACCCGCACCCACACCACATCCACAGAGACGGCTCAAAAAATGACCCGCTCGGAAGTCCGCCGAAAGCCCAGTAATGGTCAGGATTTACTTTAATTCAGCCACACATCACATCCCTAGATTCTATCAATACAAACAGACCCTCTAAGAAAAAAACTTTAATTTTTCTGACCTACAAA
>JAISRP010000335.1 GCA_031273585.1 Synergistaceae bacterium | reverse complement strand
CCCTGGCGGAGTCCAGCGAGACTGGTGCGAGGCACAGCTCCGTCGGCGGCGCTGGTGTCATGCTTGGAAGATGGGCCGATGCCGGGCTCGCCTCGAGCGCAATTATAGGGGGACGGAGGCTCTGGTTCTGTGACAGGCTTATGAGGGAGACCGCCACCCGCGAGGCGATGTCTGACGGGGAGCTGGACGGCTTTCGCCGCGCCGCGTATCGCGTACATTCGGGGATGAGCGAAACCACAGCCTCGTATTACGGGGAGGCACGGATGGCGTACTATGCGGGGGACCGGGTGCTCGGGGCAAATCGCCCCCCGGGACCGGAGACGGACGAATCGCGCGAAATATTGGGCGCGATGTATGGCGGCCGCCCCGCCCCACCGGAGGTCGAGATCCTGTGCAACCCCATCGACGAGCGCATACTGCTGGGGCTCCCGAGCGAATCGGGGGCTGACGTCTTCGGCATCGCCATAAAATTTTTAAAATCCGGCGAGGACGCACTGATGCTCCGCAGGATATTCCGAAAATTTGCGGAGGCGCACGGTCGTTTGCCGGGGGTGGCCAGGCTCCGATGTCTCGACGCGCTGCTCTCCGGCGACATAATCGAGGCCGGGAGACAGATGGAATTTCTCGAAACGACGCCGGAGACCTCGGACGTGTGCTGCATGAGGGGCGCGCTGCGCCTCATGCAGGGGGATCCTGACATGGCGCTGTCCTGTTACGAGGCCGGGACAAGGATGCTTCGGGCGGAGGGCGCTTCGGTATACGGCCCCTGGCCCGGCGTCTTCTACCCCCTGCTCATGCTGAGGCGCGACATCGTGACGGAGGGCGAGGCATCCCAAAGAACGATGAAAATTTTCGACTCATACACGAGGGAGGCGTCCCTTCCATCGTCGGACGCAGAGATAAAGGGGTCCTATCGTATGATCCGCCGCATGGCGTCGTGCGAGCCGGAGGACGAGCTGTTCTCCGCGGACGCCGCCAGTTATATCGAGCGCCCGGCGGACGAGGCTGACGCCCTGTTCTTCATGTTGGCGGCGCTGAGGGAGAACCCCGGGAGGGCGGCCGAGTTCATCCTCCCCGCTAAAGACGCGTGCCGGAGGATGGTAGGACTGGAGATGGGCTGCTTCGCGTCTCAAATGGCGTCGGTGATCAGGAGCCTCGGGGACGGGGAGGAGTTCTCGGGCGTCCCCGAGCCGGGCTATGCCCTGAAGGACCTGTTCGGCGCGGGATCTGACTGGAAAAAATCCCTGTCGATGTTAGCGGGGATAGGGGAATCCGAGGAGGGCGGCAGGACGCGGCTCTCGTGGGAAATATCGTGGACTTCGCGAGAGGACGGAGATCCGGAATCGATAAAAATCAGGCCGATCGAGCAGACGCTGTCCGCCAGGGGAACGTGGAGCAGGGGCAGGCCGGTCGCCATGAGGCGCTTGATGGAGACGCCCGGGACGTCGATGAGGATATCCGACTGCGACAGGCGCGCGATAGAGGCGATAAGGGAGGGCCCCGGCGCGGAATACGCGATCGACGCGCCAAAGCTGCTCCGCACCCTGGCTGGGCACCCGAACCTCGTCAGGGGCGGGGAGGGCGGAGCGGTCGAGATTGTTTCGGACGACATTAGGATATCGGCCCGGCTCGTCACGGACGCGCTCTCCGGCGCCGAGTCGTACCTGCTCAGGATGGAGCCCTTCCCCTGCGACGCTGACATGGGCAGGGGATTTGTGATAAAGGAGGAGGCGCGCAACAGGCTCAAGATCGTCCCGCTCGACGAGCGGCACTGCAAGATGGCCCGCATAATCGGCCCCCGCGGACTCGAGGCCCCGGGGGCGGCCCGTGACGCCGTGCTGGGCGCGCTAGGGAGCCTTGCATCCATCGTCACGGTGCACTCCGACATCGACGACGCGGACGCAGGCCCCGAATCGATCCCGCCGGACACGAACCTCTACGTGCAGCTTCAGCCGCATGGCGGCGGGCTCGACGTGGAGGCGGTATCGCGCCCGCTTGGACACGGCGGCCCGGCGTGCCCCCCAGGTGCCGGCGGGCCCAACATGTTCGGCCTGGCGAATGGGCGCAGGGTGCAGACCCAGCGCGACCTCACCGCCGAATCGGGCTCGCTGTTCTTCCTGGAGAACTCGTGCCCCGCCCTCTCGGGAGGGGACCGGGTCCGGCCCAACCGTTGGCATATAGCCGACCCCGAGGCATCTCTCGAATTTCTGCTGCAGCTCGGCGGAGTAACGCGGGACGTCGTCGTCGAATGGCCCAAGGGCGGCGCGTTGACCGTGAGGAGCGTTCCCCCATCCATGCTGAGCATGTCAGTTCACAATTCGAGGGAGTGGTTCGCAGCCACAGGCAGCATTCGGGTGGACGACGACGCGGTGATGAGCTTCTGCGACCTGGCTAGACTCATACGAGCCTCCTCCAGCCGATTCGTGCCGATAGGCGACGGCAAATTTGCCGCGATCACCGGCGAATTTCGCCGCAGAATAGAGGACCTGGCGTCCGTCGGGGAGGAGAGAGGAGACGGCATTCGGATTCCGCAAATTGCCGCCCCGCTCCTGGCCCCATTGGCGGAGCTCGCCGGCTCGTTCGAGGGGAGCCCCGAATGGAGAGACAGGGCCGCCTTAGTTGACGAATCGTCCCTCCTGACGCCCGAAGTCCCCCCCTCCCTGCGCGGCGAGCTGAGGGAATATCAGACGGAGGGGTACAGGTGGATGATGCGACTGGCGCACTGGGGCGCCGGCGCGTGCCTCGCGGACGACATGGGCCTGGGAAAGACCGTGCAGGCGCTGGCGGCGCTGCTCGCGCGAGGCCCCGGCGGCCCTGCGCTCGTCGTCGCTCCGACGTCGGTGGTCGCCAACTGGCTCGAGGAGGCCGCGAAATTTGCGCCCTCGCTGAACGTATCTGAGATTCCAAGCGCGGACAGGGAGGATGCCGTAAAAAAACTCGCGGCGATGGACGTGCTGGCCGTCTCCTACGGACTGCTGCAGAGCGAGGCGGAGCTCCTGTCCTCGGTCGAGTGGCGCACGATAGTCTTGGACGAGGCCCAGGCCATCAAAAACTCATCCGCCAAGAGGAGTGTTGCCGCTATGAAACTTCGCGGGGACTTCAGGGTCATCACGACCGGCACGCCGATCGAGAACAACCTGTCCGAGCTGTGGAACCTCTTCCGCTTCGCGAACCCGGGGCTCCTGGGCTCCGCCGACTCATTCGCCGCCAGATTCATGATCCCGATAGAGAGGGACGGAAGCTCCGGCGCGAGAAATCGGCTGAAGCGCATAATTTCCCCCTTCATACTGCGGAGGACGAAGGAGTCCGTCCTGACCGAG
>JAISRP010000278.1 GCA_031273585.1 Synergistaceae bacterium | reverse complement strand
TATTGGATATTCCCGGATTTTTTTACAGTAATTGCTACTGTTCTTCTGAGTTGCGTGGATTTAAAATAACAGATGGAGATTCGGCAGGGCTTTAAGTAGGGGCGTCCGGCTCGGACGGGCGCGGTCTGTCCTTGCGGTTGGGATACGGCCCGGGTTCGCGTGCAGAGTGTGTTTTTCGATGCCGCAACCCCGGCCGCGCCTGATCTGAAACGGCTTGACGGCTTTCGATGATCGTGGCTTCTTGCGTTGCGTTGACTGCACCCTGCAAAAAAATATATCTAGGAGGTAAGTGAAATGTCAGTGAAAAAACGTACTTCGAAGAACGTTCTTCTCGACACCGCGCTTGAGAATTTCTACGGAGCGGCCGAGGAGATGGGGCTCGACGACGACCTCATCGAGATCTTGAGCAGGCCGGAGAGGTCGCTGTGCGTGTCGCTGCCAGTGACGATGGACGACGGCAGTGTGCGGGTGTTCGAGGGGTATAGGGTTCAGCACTCGACGGCGCTGGGTCCCGCGAAGGGCGGGGTCAGGTATCACCCGAACGTGGATCTCGAGGAGTGCGAGGCTCTTGGCAGTCTCATGACCTGGAAGTGCTCACTGGCAGGCATCCCCTACGGCGGGGGCAAGGGCGGGGTCTCGTGCGATCCCTCCGAGCTGTCCATGACCGAGAAGGAGCGGCTGACGCGGACCTTCGCCGCGCGCATATCCCCGATCATCGGCGAGTGGACGGACATCCCGGCGCCCGACGTCAACACCGGCGCGCAGGAGATGGTGTGGTTCATGGACACGATCAGCAAGATGCGCGGTTCACTCGAACCCGGCGTGGTCACTGGCAAGCCGATCTCGATCTGGGGGTCGAGGGGCCGCACCGCGGCGACCGGCGTTGGGGTCGCGACGTGCGTCAGGGAGCTGCTGAAATCCGAGGATATAGACGTGAATGGAGCGCGCTTGATAATTCAGGGTTTCGGCAACGTCGGGACTTATGCCGCCCTCTCCATGGCGAACTCCGGCGCAAAGGTCGTCGGCATCTCGGACATCACGGGCGGCTACTACGCGGCGGACGGGATCGACGTGCAGAAGGCGTTCAAGCACGTAAGCTCCAACCCCAAGAGGACGTTGGACGGCTACGAACAGCCCGGCCTGAAGAAAATGGACGGGGACGACATCCTCTCGCAGGAGACGGACGTGCTCGTTCCGTGCGCCCTGGAGGGAGCGGTGAACGCTAAAAACGCTGCCAGCATAAAGGCGAAGTACATAGTGGAGGGCGCAAACGGTCCCGTCACCCCGGATGCGGACGAGATCGTCGGGGGTATGGGCATCCTGGTCGTGCCCGACTTCCTCGCCAACTCGGGTGGGGTCATCGGGTCCTACTTCGAGTGGGTGCAGAACCTAAACGGCTTCTTCTGGACCGAGGAGGAGTACAACCACAGGCTGATCCCGATAATGACTGACAACTTCTACCGGGTGTGGAACTACTCGCGGGAGTATGGGGTCAAGATGAGGCGCGCCGCGTTCCTCGTAGCGATAAAACGGGTCGCGGACGCAGTCAAGATGAGAGGGACTTTCCTATAAAAAAAATAAACCCGTATGCAGGACCTTGAGCCTTGAGTTCCTGCATGCGGGTTTGGGTAAGAGCGGGGGGACGTCGATGGGCGGATGCGGGAGCGTGACGATCGGAGGGCTCGTCTTTGGCGGCGGGGCGCCGGTCAGGGTGGAGAGCATGTTAAAGAGCCGTCTCGACGACACTGGGGCATGTCTGGAGGAGCTGGACGGTCTGCGCGGCGCCGGGTGCGAATTAGTCCGGGTCGCGTTTCCCGAAGCTAATCTGCGCGAGAGCCTGAGGGCGCTCGTGTCGGAGACCAAGGTTCCGATCATGGCGGATATTCACTTCAATCACAAACTCGCGCTCGAGGCGATGGAGTGCGGGTGCGGGTCCATACGGATCAACCCCGGCAACATGAGCGGCATGGAGGGGCTTCGGTCCGTGATAGACGCCGCCAGGGCGAACGGCGTCGTCATAAGGATAGGGGCAAACGGCGGCTCGCTCAGCGGCAAGCAGCTCGCGGCATGCGAGGGGAACAGGGCGGCGGCACTGGTGCTCGCGGTCGAGGAGCAGCTTATCCCGCTCATGGAGAGCGGTTTTTCGGACATAATCATCTCCGCCAAGTCCAGCTCCGTGCCTGAGACGGTGCTCGCCAACACGATCCTGTCCGGGCGGTACCAGTACCCCCTTCACATAGGCATAACCGAGGCCGGCCCCGGTATGGACGGGGCCGTGAAGAGCGCCTCGGGGCTCGCCATCCTGCTCGCCCAGGGCATAGGCGACACCATGAGGGTGAGCCTGACAGGGGACTCCAGGACGGAGGTCGAGGTCGCATACATGATTCAGCGCTCGCTCGGCCTGCGGCAGCGCGGGGTGAACCTAGTGAGCTGTCCGGGCTGCGGCAGGAGGCGGGTCGAGGTCGTTCGCCTCGTCGAGACGACGAGGGGGATAATCTCGCGCATGGCGGAGCGGGGAGCGAATCTCCCGGACGGCTTAGTCGTGGCCGTG
>JAISRP010000247.1 GCA_031273585.1 Synergistaceae bacterium | reverse complement strand
GAGCGCCGCAAGCGCGGCGGACGCGCGGGCGGCGCTGGAGGGCTCCGGAGCTGGACTCTCCATCGTATCCGCAGTGGCAACCGACGAGGAAGGCAACGAAATTCATCATGGTTCGCTTCCGCTGGACAAGCCGTTCAAGATCGCCACGACAGTGCATCTGGACGGTTTGCCGGAGGGCAGGAGCGGCCTGCCGGTCGTCAAGGTAAACCTGTACGCGAATGGAATCCCCGTTGGGTCGAAGCACATTCCGTACCTGGCGAGCGGTCAGAGCCGGACAATCGAGATGGATTACGACCCGTCCCACCACTCCGAAATCGTGACGCTCGAGAGCCTGAAGGTGCTCGCATACTCCGAGGCGACGGGCTTCAAGCGGAACGGGGAAGACGCGTTGAGCGCAAGCGTCGAAATGGACTTCGTCGATGAGGACGAAAACGGTGGAGACAGCAGCAAAGGCGGCAGCGGGTGCGACGCGGGCGCGTTCGGCCTAATAGGCGGCCTGGCGGCTCTCGGCGCGGCCCTGCGGACACGAAACAAGCGCGGCGGATAGGACGAAGAGACAAGGGGGGGCTCGCACCCCCCCCCCAGTTCCTGAGGCGCGAACCGCTTCTTTTTTTTGATATACCCGCTGGGTAAATCAAAAAAAGTGAATAGGGTCCAGGGAGCCCTGCTCCCTGGCGGGGTTTGGGGCAGAGCCCCAAGGTCCCGCCCTGCGGATTTTTGCGAAAAAATTTTTTGCATTGCGGCGAGAGAAATCTGATATAATAATTTCGATTTGCGATGCAAATCATGAGCGCGTTTTTTTTGCGGGCGTTAAAAGATCAGCGAAGGGATTGGTGTTCCGGTGAAATTATCCACAGTTATTGCGATGCTGCTCTGCGTTTCGTTGCTGCCAGTGTCCGCCGTTTCGGCCTCGGCTGCCGATGCGGCGGAGAAGAAGCCGAAGCGTCCGGTGGCGACGTTCGAGACTTCAATGGGCACGATTAAGATAGAGCTCTTCTACGACCTCGCTCCAAAGACGTGCCGCAGCTTCATGGACCTTGCGGGGCGGAGGTTTTACGACGGGGTGATCTTTCACAGGGTGATAGACGGCTTCATGATACAGGGCGGCGACCCCACCGGGACCGGCACCGGGGGGCCCGGCTATACCATACCGGACGAGTTCGGCGAGGGTTTGAAGCACGACTCGGAGGGCATACTCTCGATGGCCAATGCCGGCCCCGACACCGGGGGCTCGCAATTTTTCATAACGCTCGCTCCCACGCCGTGGCTCGACGGCAAGCACGCTATCTTCGGCAGGGTGGTGGAGGGCATGGACGTTGTGAAGGCCATAGGCAGCGTCCCGACCGGGGCTGCGGACAGGCCGCTCCGCGATGTGATAATAAACAAGCTCTTCATCTCCGGCGACCCCGACAAGAAGGATCGCGCCAGGAAAAAGGCAGGGGCTGCGGCGTAGCGGGTTTTACGGTTCCGCCCATTCAAGGGCAGATATGGCCGATTATATAAACCGCGTGGAATTTTGCTGATGACGATTACAGTGGCAGCACATGTTTTAATCTTTACCCTTTAGGCTTCTAATTTTAAATTGCTATATAGCGCGGATGTTCTGCAATTCTTAAAGAGGTTTATGCGCACCTGTTAAGGTTTGGAGAATCGCGTGACGGACGGCAGGCCGCGGGGTTTCGGTAGGCAAATGACCGAATCCCCGCGGCTTCTTATTCGCCCGGACGCTGCAAACTGCCGAATCGTTTCCGGGACGCCGCGGTCGGCAGCGATGTTTACATTATTGCCGCAACATGCTCTGATTCAGATATATAATTTGACAATTACGGTACGACGGCGGATAATATCAGTGACATTATGATGGGAGGGCTGACTTTTCATGAAGAGATTCAGGGCCGACGTGACCGTTCTTCCAAAGGACGGGGTGTTGGATACGCAGGGCAAGGCCGTCGAGCGCACGCTGCGGTCGCACGGGTACGAGGCTGTGAGCGGGGTCCGGGTGGGCCGGTTCGTCCGCTTCGTCGTCGAGGCGCCTGACGAGTCCTCCGCCGGCGAGATCGTGCGCGCTGCTGCGGACGACCTCCTCGTCAACGACCTCATCGAGTCCTGCACGTTCACCCTGGAGCAGCTGCCGTGAGAACGGCGGTAGTCGTATTCCCGGGCAGCAACTGCGACAGGGATGCCAGGGACGCGATACTCGACATGGGGCTGGGTCCGGTCGACATGGTCTGGCACAGCGAGGATGGCTTTCCGGAGGCCCCGGACCTCGTCCTCCTACCGGGGGGATTTTCCTACGGCGACTACCTGCGCAGCGGCGCTCTGGCCGCGAGGTCCAACATAATGAGGGCCGTCAGGGCTCACGCCATGTCCGGGGGGCTCGTACTGGGGATATGCAACGGGTTTCAGATCCTGACCGAGGCAAGGTTGCTGCCCGGGGCCCTGCTGCCCAATTCAAACCTCAGGTTTATATGCAGCCCGTGCCACATACGGGTCGAGCGCAACAACACCCCCTTCACCAGGTCGTTCCCGGAGCGTCAGGTGGTCCAGTTTCCCATAGCCCACCACGAGGGGCTCTTCTTCCTGCCGCCCGATGAGCTCGATGAGCTGGAGGAGCGGCATCAGGTAGTGTTCAGGTACGCCGATCCCGTAACCCGCGAGGCGGGCGCCCCTCACGCGCCGAACGGCGCGCTGAACGGCATAGCCGGGATAATCAGCAGGGAGGGCAACGTCCTGGGCCTCATGCCTCACCCCGAGCGGGCCACCTTGAAGTACCTCATCCGGGGAACTGATGGCAGGGGGCTGTGGCAGTCGCTGGGCGAACACTTTGGAGCCTTTAATGTCTCGCCGGGCAGGGAGGATGTCAGATGAACTACCGGGATGCTGGTCTGTCCGATGCGGAGTACGAGCGCATAAAGGAGATGCTCGGGAGGACGCCCAACGACCTCGAGACCGCGCTCATAGGCGTGATGTGGTCGGAGCACTGCAGCTACAAGTCCACCCGCAGGCTGCTCTCTCAGTTTCCTCAGAGCGGACGCTCCGTGGTCCAGGGGCCGGGCGAGAACGCCGGGGTCGTGGACTGCGGCGGCGGCTGGGGGCTCGCCTTCAAGGTGGAGAGCCACAATCATCCGTCAGCTGTCGCCCCTTATCAGGGCGCAGCGACCGGGGTGGGCGGAATAATCAGGGACATACTAGCGATGGGCGCGCGCCCCGCGGCCTCGATGGACGGACTGTTCCTCGGCCCCCCCGACTCGCTTAAATCCGCGAACCTGGCGGAGGGGATAGTCGAGGGCATAGCGGGCTACGGAAACGCGGTGGGGGTGCCGACGATAGGGGGCAAGACCTTCTACGACCCATGCTTCGAGGGAAACCCCCTCGTCAACGCGTTCAACTGCGGCTTCGTCAGGCTGGACTCGATAGTGAGCTCCAGGACGGCCCATCCGGGGCACCTAGCGGTCCTTCTTGGCTCGAAGACGGGCCGCGACGGCATAGCGGGCGCGTCGTTCGCGTCGAAGGAGCTGGACGAGGACAGCCGCGAGAGCCGCCCTCAGATACAGATAGGCGATCCGTTCGAGGAAAAACTGCTCATCGAATGCTGTCTCGACCTCAGGGACAGGGGGCTCATAGAGTCGATGCAGGACATGGGGGCTGCGGGAATTCTCTCCTCTTCGAGCGAGATAGCCCACAAGAGCGGCGTCGGAATGGAGATATTCTGCGACAGGATTCCGCTGCGGGAGCGGATGGAGCCCTGGGAGATATTCCTCTCCGAGTCGCAGGAGCGAATGCTGCTCATAGTGACCCCCGAGAAGCTGGACGAGGTGATGGGCATTGCGGGTCGCTACGAGCTCGAATGCGTCGCGGTTGGCGCGATCATAGAGGGGGACCGTTACAGGGTCCTGGAGCACGACGTCGTGATCGCAGACCTGCCGGTTCAGATACTCGGCAGCGCCCCCATGATCGAGTGGCCCGCGGCGGCGCCGGCGGATGCTGCCGCAAGAAGGGCGCCGAGGCCGGACATGAGGAGCCTGGACCCCGCGGGGGACCTGCTTGAACTCCTCGGCTCGCCCGCAGGGCGGGAGCGCCGGGAGATATGGGAGCAGTACGACTGCCAGGTGCAGCTTCACACTGCGGAGGAGCCGGGGTATCCCGTGTCGGCCGTCTGCCTGCCGGACACGGACGGGCTCGTACTGTTCGCGATGGAGGGCGAGCCGTGGAAGTGCCGCGCCGACCCGTTCAGCGGGGCGGCAGAGACTATGGCGCAGTCGCTGAGGGTGCTTGCGCTGTCGGGCGCGGAACCGCTCGGGATGACCAACTGCCTCAACTTTCCGTCGCCGGAGGACCCCGAGAACTTTCACGTCCTCTCGGAGTGCGTCAAGGGCCTCGCGACGGTGTGCCGCGACATGGGTTGCCCGGTCGTGTCGGGCAACGTCAGCCTGTATAACGAGACGCCGCGCGGCGGCATCTACCCCGTGCCGCTCGTGGTAACGGCGGGGCTCGTCTCGCACTGCGCGTACTACGTTTCGTGCGGCAGGGCGAGGGAGGGGGATGCCGTCTGCCTCGTGGGCCCCGCGGCAGGCTCGCTGGGAGCGAGCCGCTGGCAGGTGATCTGCGGCGGCGCCGGCAGCTCGGAGCCCTTGGGAGATGTGTGGGCCTACGATCCCAACATGGAGCACGCGTTTGCGGAACGGGCCATAGCGACGTCCCGCAGGGCCTGCGTCAGGGGTGGCAGGGTCATAGCCGGCGGCGGTCTGGCTGTTGCCTTGGCGAAGTCTGCCATCTTCTGCGGTTTGGGGATGGAGGTGGACCTGGGCGAATTGGGCGGGAGCGGCCTGACGGAGGTCCTCTTCAGCGAGGGCGGGCCCCGCGCGGTCTACGCCGTCCAGCCGGAGTGCCTCGACAAGTTCCTGTCAATATGGGACGGCTACCCGGTCGCTAGGATCGGGACGGTCCGCGGCGATACCCTTAAGTTCGGAGACGTCTTCGAGCTGCCGGTGAGCGAACTGCGATACGCCTTCACGGAGGGCGATCGCCTGCTGCGAAGCTGAAGTAGGGGAGACTGACCTCATGTGTGGAGTGTTCGGCGCATACAGCGGCAAGGATTACGTTGCGGAGGAGATCTATCTGGGGCTCTCCGCTCTGCAGCACCGCGGCCAGGAGTCGGCGGGAGTGGCGTGGATAAACGGCGACAGAAGGATCAACGTCATAAAGGGGATGGGGCTCGTTCACGACGCCCTCAATCAATCCAGGCTCGCCGAGGTGAGGGCGCGGACCGCGATAGGACACGTGCGCTACTCGACGGCGGGGGGCTCTCACGAGCAGAACGCGCAGCCCATCTGCGCGAACTACGCCCAAGGGCCCGTGGCAATCGCTCACAACGGCAACCTGACGAACTTCCTCGAACTTCGCGAGGCGCTCGAAAACAGGGGGGCGATATTCCAGTCCACCAGCGATACCGAGGCAATACTTCAACTGCTGGCGCACCAGCCGAGGAGGCGTCCGCTCGAGGCGCTCCGCCGCGCGCTCTGCGAGGTGAGAGGCGCGTTCAGCCTCGTCGTGCTCATGGAGGAGGGGCTCGTGGCAGCCCGCGATCCGTGGGGTTTCAGGCCGTTGTCGCTGGGCAGGAGGGGAGAAAACTATTATGTGGCCTCGGAGAGCTGTGCCTTCAACCTCCTCGGGGCGTCGTTCGTCCGCGACATCGAGCCAGGCGAGGTGCTGCTCATAAACGAACGCGGGCTTCAGTCCTACCGTATGCCGACCGAGGTCGAGCACGGGCGGCTCTGCTCGTTCGAGTACGTTTACTTGGCGAGGCCCGACAGCGTGATAGGGGGCAGGTCCGTCTACAAGGCCCGTCAGGAGATGGGGCGCAGGCTGGCCCGTGGCGGCAGCGGCGAGAAGTTTTTCCTGTCCTCCGCCCCGGCCTCGGAGGCGGACTTCGTGGCGTCCATGCCGGACAGCGGCACGACCGCCGCCCTCGGCTACGCGGAGGAGTCGAGGCTTCCATACGAGGCGGCCGTAGTCCGCAACCGCTACGTTGGGCGCACATTCATCCAGCCGACTCAGCGGGTCAGGGAGCTCGGCGTGCGAATAAAGCTAAACCCCTGTCCCGAGCTCTTCCGGGACCGCAGCGCCATCCTGGTCGACGACTCCATAGTGAGGGGGACCACCGCCGGGCTCGTCGTCTCGATGATCCGCGAGTGCGGGACTAAGGCCATCCACCTTCGCATATCCTCGCCCCCCGTCAGATATCCGTGTTTCTACGGAATCGACACGCCATCCAAGGGGGACCTGGCCGCCGCCAGCCACTCGGTCGAGGAGATCGCCGGGTCGATCGGCGCGGACTCGCTCTGCTACCTTAGCTGCCAGGACATGATAGAGTCCATAGGCATCCCGGGGGACGGCCTCTGCACGGCGTGCTTCGACGGAAAATACATGAAGGAGCCGGACAGGGCCGAGTCGCGCGACGCCTGCGAGAGGATATTTGGCTGAGCCCCCCGCGGCGTCCTGCGCCTATTCGATCAATTCCTTGTGCGCGCCCCTGAGCAGATCGGGAATTTCCAGCCCCCAGTTGCCGTGGTTCAGGTTGTGGAGCAGGTAGACGTCGATGTAGTCGGTCCCAAGCCGCGCCAGATCCTCGTCCAGGAATTTTTCAATACCCTTTAGGCTTCTGATTTTAAATTGCTATATTCCGTAACAGTCACTCGCTTTCTTCGAAAAAATCCCGCGGCCCGTCCGTTCCTAAGTAAGGGCTGATTTAACGTTAGGGGCCTGAAGGGTAAAGATTAAAACCTTGACCGGCTCCGCATCCTCAAACGGCAAAAATGTCGTTCGGGCGATTTAATCAGCGCTTCCCTAAATCAATAATCATGTAAG
>JAISRP010000228.1 GCA_031273585.1 Synergistaceae bacterium | reverse complement strand
CCCTGCTGATCCGCTGGCTTATAAGAAACAAAAGAACCCCTATACTGGCCGTGGACGCGGACCCTAACTCCAACCTCTCCGAGGCTCTGGGCGTCGAGATATCAGGGGGAACGATCTCGGAGATAATCTCGCTGACCAAGGAGATCGACGGAATCCCGGCGCACATGAGCCAGGACGAATTTATCAGCTACAAGCTGAACTCGTCCCTCACGGAGACCAGACACTTCGACCTGCTCGCCATGGGGGGCCCGGAGGGACCCGGCTGCTATTGTTTCCCCAATAATGTGCTCAAGAAGCACCTGACCAGACTGGCAAAGAATTACAACACCGTGGTGATGGACAACGAGGCCGGTCTGGAGCACATAAGCCGCGGCACGACCACGGAGCGGGTCGACGTTCTGTATATACTGAGCGACACGTCGCGCCGCTCGGTGCGCAGCGCCGCCAGGGTATACGCGCTGACGAGGGACCTGCGCATTCCCGTTAAAAAAATATTCCTGATCCTCACCCGCGGCAAGGCCGGCGACGAGGACGCGCTGACGGACGAGCTCGGCGCGATCGGCCTGCCGGTGGCCGGCATGGTGCCAAACGACGGGATCATCACGGAGTACGAGCTGGCCGGGCGGCCGCTCTACGAACTTCCGGACGATGCACCGAGCGTCGAAGCTGCGATAAAAATTATCGACAAAACCCTTGGAGGGGATAACGATGCCATATCTGCTTGAAAAAAGTTCCGGGACCATATCCACCGTCGTCCTCGGCGCTACCTCCGAGAACGGAGGAACCCGCGGGTACACCCTTACGGTGGGCGGCGAGGGCTCCCTGCCGTTTCAGAGTTACGAGGGCGCCGCGCCGCACCGGGCCGTCATCGCGGCCGAGATATCCGATATCGAGCCCTCGGGCTGGCCCGACGCGCTGAGGGACGCGTGGGGAGACGCCCTGAGGGACCCGGCGGCGTGGGCGAAGCTCGCAATCGAACGCGGCGCCGACATGATCTATCTCAAATTGCTATCCATCGACCCGGACAACGGCGGGCGGTCCGCGGACGAATGCGCCGAGGCCCTTGGAGCGGTGCTCGAAGCGGTCCCCTGTCCTATCGGCGTCCAGGGCTGCGGCATCGACGAACTGGATAAGGGCCTGATCGCCAGGGTAGCGGAAAAATTCGCCGGCGAGAATCTCCTGATCGGACTCGCGGGGCAGGAGAACTACGCGACTGTCACAGCCGCCTGCATGGTCCACAAACATACGGTCATATCCAGCTCTCCGCTCGACATCAACATCTGCAAACAGATCAACATAATGATAGGGGAGATGAACATGCCCATGGACCGGATCGTCATCGACCCGTCCATAGGCGGCCTGGGCTATGGCCTGGAATACGCGTACTCTGTCATGGAGCGAGGGCGCATAGGCTCGCTTCAGGGCGACAGGATGCTCGCCATGCCGGTGATCGGTTTTATCGGCCAGGAGGCATGGAAGGCCAAGGAGGCGAACGCCGAGGAGCGCGACTTCCCGAAGTGGGGGGATACCGCCGAGCGCGGCGTCATGTGGGAGACAATAACGGCAACGGCTCTGCTGCAGGCCGGGATCGACATACTCGTCATGCGCCACCCGGACGCGATAAAAGTCGTGAAAGCGCAGATAGAAACTCTTTCCCAACCCGTCGTCGCCGTGTAATTCCGGCGGGTTGGCCCTCGGCCGGATGTTTTTTTGAAATCGCGGCTTTTGGCTTGTTTTTTTACTTTAAGGAGATGATCTGAGTGGAGATAATTGGAGAGCGTATCAACGGCATGTTCAGCGACATCAAGCAGGCTATCGCCGACGAAAACCCGGAGGCAGTGGTCAAGTGGGCCGTCAAACAGACCGAGATGGGCGCCTCGTGGATGGACATAAGCGTGGGGGCGTCCGCTCCGGACCCCTACAAGGCGCTTAAATTCCTCATCGAGGCGGCTCAGGGCGCGGTGGACACCCCGCTGTGCCTCGACTCCACAAATTACGACCTGATAGAGGAGGGGCTCAAGCTGTGCCGCCAGCCCGCCCTGATAAACTCGTGTCACGCGGACCGCCACAAGATCGAGAGAGTGTTCCCGATGGCCATAAAGTACGGCGCGAAGGTCATAGGCCTGGCCATGAGCGAGGAGTCGGGCATTCCGAAGACGAGCGACGCGAGGGTCGCCCTTGCCATGGAGCTAGTTGCGGCCGCGGATGAGTTTGGCCTGCCGATGGAGGACCTTTACATCGACCCGCTGCTCCTGCCCATAAACGTCGCGCAGGACCACTTCCCCGAGGCGCTGGAGACGCTGCGGCAGGTGAAGCTGATGGCCGACCCCGCGCCGAAGACGACGTGCGGTCTCTCCAACGTATCGCAGCGCTGCGCCCACAGGAACATCATCAACAGGACGGCTCTGGTGCTGCTCATGGCGGCCGGCCTCGATTCGACGATTGCGAACGTCGCGGACCTGGATCTGATGGACGCCGCAGCGACCGCGAGAGTGCTCCTAAATAAGGAGATATACTGCGATTCGTACGCCGACCTCTTCAAAGCGAGCAGACACAAGATACTCGTCTGACAGACGGCCGGCGGAGCGACAGGCGGTAACTTCAGGAAGGACGAACTCCCCGAATTAATTTAAGGAGGAAGAAGATGAGCGAGTATCGTACAATCGACACGGTCGAGCGCGAAATATTGGCCTCCACCGAACACCTTGGGATATCCACCCAGTTCGATCGCTACAAGGCCCAGCAGCCCCAGTGCAAGTTCGGCCTGACGGGGGTCTGCTGCAAGATCTGCATTCAGGGCCCGTGCCGGATCATCCCCTCCAAGAAGGGGGCGGACAGGGGGATCTGCGGCGCCAGGGACTACACGATAGTGGCTCGCAACGTGGCCCGTCACATCGCCGGGGGCGCGTCGGCCCACAGCGACCACGGGCGCGACATAGCCCACACGCTGCTCGCCACCGCCGAAGGGCACGCGCCGGACTATCGCATCAGGGACAGCGAAAAGCTGCACGCGGTCGCGAAAAAAGTCGGCGTGGAGGTGGAGGGGCGCAGGGACGTGGATATAGCGAAGGACGTCGCCATCCTCGCGCTCAACGACTTCGGCAAATACACCGAGGCCCCTTGCAAATGGCTCGAGACCAATATCGACGACGAGCGCAGGAGGAAGTTCAAAAAGACCAGAATCAACCCTCCGGCGATAGATCGCTCAATAGTGCAGCTGTTGCATGAGACGCACATGGGCACGGACGCGGACCCGGTAAACATAATATTCGGCGGTTTGCAGGCCGCTTTGGCCGACTTCACTGGAATGAGCCTCTCCACCGACCTGTCGGATATCCTCTTCGGCACCCCCGAACCCGTGAAAACCTCCGCCAATCTCGGCGTGCTCCGGAACGAGATGGTCAACATAGCGATACACGGGCACAACCCCGTGCTGTCCGAGATGATCGTCGAAATGACGGACGAATTGCAGGGCGAGGCGAGGGAGAACGGTGCCGAGGGCATCAACCTCGTCGGGATATGCTGCACCGGCAACGAGGTCCTGATGCGCCGCGGAGTGCCGATGGCAACCAACTTCGGCTCGCAGGAGCTCGCCATAATGACGGGCGCGCTCGACGCGATGGTCGTCGACGTGCAGTGCATAGCACCTGGTATACAGGAGGTCAGCAACTGTTATCACACTCTCGTCATAAGCACCGTCAAATTTTCGAAGATACCCGGCGCCGCCCACGTCGAGTTCGACCCGGCTCATGCGAGGGAATCCGCGACGGAGATAGTCCGAATGGCGATAAAAAACTTCTCGAACCGCAGGCCGGACCTCTTGCACATACCGAGCTTCAAAAAAAACATCATCGGCGGCTTCAGCATCGAAGCGCTGAACGATATCCTGGACAAGGCGAACCCGGGAAATCCGATGGGCGTCCTGTCCGAGGCCGTCAGGAGCGGGGAGATCAAGGGAATATGCGCGTTCGCCGGCTGCAACAACCAGAAGGTGGAGCAGGACCTGTCCATCACGACGATAGCGCGGGAACTCGCGAAGAACGACGTCTTCCTGGTGTCGACCGGATGCTCGGCGGGCGCGTTCGCCAAGTTCGGCATGATGAGCCCGGAGGGCGTCGACAACTTCGCGGGCCCGGGGCTGAAGAGTCTGATAACCCGCATACAGAACGCGTCCGGCCTCGCGCTGCCGCTCGTATTTCACATGGGTTCCTGCGTGGACAACAGCCGCATTCAGCAGCTCTGGCACAATCTCGCCCTGGACATGGGAGTATCCGTCCCTGAACTGCCCTTCGTCGCGACCGCGCCCGAGGCTACGAGCGAGAAGGCCATATCGATAGGTGCCTGGATGGTCGCCATGGGCATTCCGACGCATGTGGGAGTAATGCCGCCCATAGAAGGGAGCGCGCTCGTGTA
>JAISRP010000184.1 GCA_031273585.1 Synergistaceae bacterium | reverse complement strand
ATAATGAAGATATGGCAATTTAAAATCATGACTGTTGAGTTGTCTCAGTGCTATCTGGGAGGTGTCGGATTGCCGACTCTCTACGAAAATCGGACCGTGGCGGAAGTACGTCCTGGCGCCACTCGTCCGACATCCTGTCGGACGCCGATTTTCTGCGCTCACTCGACAATCCGACATCCCTCGCTGGGACAACTTGATGGTCATATAAAAAAGCCGCCAATCGCTCTGACTGGCGGCTCTATATTCGCAAGCTCCCGATCCGGGGGGCGGACGTTATGCCCGATCGTTTTTTATTTCCGCAGGGATCTCAAGCTGGCCGTGCAGGTTGTCGTACAGGACCTTCCACACCCCGATGCCCTGGCTCTCGCTCAGGTGCTCGGACACCATCTCGACCGCCGTGTCCTCGAGAGGGCCGTAGATCCTCTTGCGGTCCTCCCCTCCGATCGACCTGGCGGACTTCAACATGTCCTTCCAGATCTTCGAGAATATCGTCCCCTCGAACTGCTTGCAGCTCGTCTCGAGGGCTTTCTCCTGCCTCCTGTACTCCGCGGCCGACATGCTTCCGTCCGCGTTGCGCAGGCTGGGCCTGTTTATCGAATCGAAGCCGGTCATCGCGCTCCGCCCCTCCTACTGGATCACGAGCTCGCCGTGGAGGGCGCCGGCCTGATCCATGGCCTGGAGTACCGCTATCAGGTCCCGCGGAGAGGCGCCGACGGCGTTCATTGCCTCAGTCAGGTCCTCGACCGTGGAGGTCGTCGGGAGCTCGACGAGCTGGGGGCTGTTCTCCTGGGCGTACACGTCGGACCTGGGCGCAACCGCCGTCGTGCCGCCGCTGAGCGCGCCGGGCTGGCTGACCTCCGGCCTCTCCGTCACCCTCACCGTCAGGCTGCCGTGGGCCACGGCCACATTTCCTATCGTGACGTTGCCGCCCATCACTATCGTTCCAGTGCGCTCGTTTACGACGACCCTCGCCGCCGCGTCGGGACGCACCTGGAGGCTCTCCATGGAGGCTATGAACGCGGACGGGGAGTTGGAGTAGCCAGGCGGCAGGGCAACCGACACCATCCTGGCGTCGACAGCGTGAGCCACGTTGCCGAACTTGGAGTTAAGAGCTGCCGCCACCCTGCTGGCCGTGGTGAAGTCGGACTGCCTGAGCAGCAGGTTCAGGCTGCCGCTGTCGGCATACGCCATGTCCACCCCCTGCTCCACTATGGCCCCGTTCGGAATGCGCCCGACCGTGACGACGTTCTTCTTAACTGTGGACGCGGACCCGCTGTCTGACCATCCGCCTATCGTGAGAGGCCCCTGAGCCACTGCGTACACCCGCCCATTGGCCGCCTTCAGCGGGGTCTGAAGCAGGACGCCGCCCTCGAGGCTCTTCGCGTCGCCTATGGCGCTCACGAGCACGTCGGCGTTCTGCCCCGGCTGGATGAACGGCGAGAGCTGGCACGTCACTGTGACGACGGCTGCGTTCCTGCTGTTGAGCTGTCTGGGGTCCATTGTCACGCCGAACTGCTGCGTCATGTTCGACATCATCTGGTTCGCCATCCGCCCTTTGTCGCCCGTTCCCTGAAGGCCGACGACGAGCCCCATGCCGACGAGCTGATTTTCCCGGACGCCCTCGACGGTGACCAAGTCCTTCAGGCGGACCATCGGCTGCGACGCCGCCTCCGAAATTCCGGCAGAAAGAACCGCCGCCATGCAGAGCGCGAACGCCGCCAGGCTCAAAAATCTTCTTGCAACCCTTACTTCCATGTCAATCGAACTCCCTTCAATAAATGACGCCATCGCGCGCGTTAGAATATCGCCTGTATGATCTGGTTGATCAGGCCGGGGCGCTGCGTCCGGGATATGATGCCCTTGCCGGTCACCGTCATCATGGCGTTGGCCACCCGCGAGCTCTCGACTGTGTTGTCGTGAGTCACATCCTGCGGCCTGACGACCCCCTCGAAGCGCAGGTTCATCTTCTCGGCCCCGCTGGTGAGGAACCTGTCCCCCTGTATGACCATGTTCCCGTTGGGCAGGACGTCGACCACGAGACAGCTTATGGTTGCAGTCAGTTCCTTCTTGCGCTCCACTGTCGTGTTGCTGCTGGCCGAGGACGCGGAACCGAACCCGAACGCCCTCAGGAAGTTGAGTATCCCGAAGCCCGACCTCACGTCCTCGTCGGTCGTCTTGGAGGAGCTGATCTGCCCCTCGTCGCTGTCGTCGGTCTTCTCCGAGACCTTAACCATTATAACGTCCCCTATGCCAGAGGCCTTCCTGTCGCTGAAGAGGCTGCTGCTGTCGCTCCACAGCGACTCCGCGCCTGCCGGCAACGACGCCGCCAGCAGGATCGCCAGGGCAATCAAAGCGACGCGAAGGGACGGAGGGATCGCTCCGGTCCTGCTCATACCTCCGCCGCATCCGCCCCTCTCGATTTTTTTTATTCCTGTACTCATACGGGTTCCCCCCTCATACCTGTGTGCCTGTATTATAGCAATTTAACATTAGAAGCCTAAAGGGTAAAGATTGAAAACCTTTGCTGTCACCGCAACCGCCATCGGCAAAATTCCACGCGGTTTATTCAATCGGCTATATCAATTTATGAGCACTCGTCCGACATCGACAATTTTGCCGGACAGCACCTTTCTGCTCGACAGATTTCTCACCTTGATGACGTCGCCTATTCCGCCGCGCTGCATCGCTATTCCCCTTACCTCTATTCCAAGCCCGTTCACCTTCGCCACGAGGGTCACGGAGGCGCCGGCCCTCACGAGGTCGAGGTGCTCGACGTCGCCGGCCGCTATCGCCCTTCCGGCCCCTATGGACTGTCTTAACGTCGCGTTTGCGAGCTGCTCTGGGAGCCACACGCACGTGCCGATCATCCCTATCTCGTCAATGCGCATCCCGAGGTCGGATGCGTCGATGGCGGCCCCCCTCTGGAGAGCCTTCGCCGAGAAGACCACGGGCTGGAACCACCTCAGCTTAGCCTGCCTGTTGGCCCTCTTCCCGCCGTCGTCTATCAGCTTTACCATCACCGACCTGGCTCCTGGCTGAACCTTGGGGGGAAGCGAGTAGCCGGAGTACTCGCCCAGGTCGTCCTCGGAGAGTCCGCTCACGTCGATCCTCCACTTCCAGGCCGTCATGGCCCTCAGCTCGGACGCAACCCTCGACTCCGGGATGACCCTGACGACATCCGGCATGGCGATCACGACCGACTCCTCGGCCGCCTCGGACGTGCCGAGGGCCCTGATCACCTCTTCAATCCCCAGCTCTCCGCCGTTCGGCTCCACCCATGCCATCGACGCCGAATCAATCAGGGACTGGTCGCCGTCCAGCAACGCGTACTCGCCGAGGTAAAACCCGCCCGGCCTCGCCTCGATTACGGCCGGCAACTCCACCCTCAGCTCCGAGGCGGCGGGGACCTCCCGCATCAGGACCAGCATCGCGACGAGCACGAGGACGCGAGCCGCTTTACGCGGCGCCGCGCAGTGAATACGAGTCAGAAGCGTTCCGATATTTCCCCCATTGCCCTCCATAGCTTTTTCACCTTCCCTGATCCTATACATCGGCTGAAAAACCGCCGGACTTTAGGCCGCCTGCGGACGGGACGCCGTCTCGCCCAAGCCCAGTATTTAAAGGGCGGAGAGGCTATAGCCGATTAAATAAACCGCGTAAAATTTTGCTGATGGCGGTTACAGTGGCGGCACATGTTTTAATCTTTACCCTTCGCGTTTTCTTAACGCCTCAGGTTGTTCGCTATGCGGAGGAGTTCGTCCGCCGTCGTTATGGTCTTTGAGTTTGCCTCGTAAGCCCTCTGGGCCACGATCATCTCGACCATCTCCTCGACCACCTGAACGTTCGACATCTCGATGGTCCTCTGCTCCAGAGTCCCGAAGCCGTCCTCCCCGGGCTCCCCCAGGACCGGCGCGCCGCTCGCGGCCGTCTCGAGGAAGAGGTTCCTGCCCACCGACCGGAGCCCGGCCGGGTTGATGAAGCGCGCGAGCTCTATCTGGCCTATTTCCTCGGCCTCCACCTCGCCGGCGAGCTTTACGGTGACGGCCCCAGTCAGGCTCACGCTGAAGTCGGTCGCCTCCTCGGGAACGACTATGGCGGGCTCCATGAGGTAGCCGTCGTGGGTGACGATCTGGCCGTTCGCGTCGATCTTCCAGTTGCTGTCTCGAGTGTAGGCTATCGTGCCGTCCGGCATCGTCACCTGATAGAAGCCGGTCCCGGCGATCGCTATGTCAGTCGGGTTGTCCGTCGTCTGCAGCGAGCCCTGGGCGAAGATCCTGGTCGTGCCGGCCACCTTCGTGCCAAGCCCCACCTGTATCCCTGTCGGGATCATCGAGTCCGGCTCGACCGGGACGCCCGGCTCGCGGTTGATCTGGTATATGAGGTCCTGAAAATCGGCCCTCAGCTTTTTGAACCCCGACGTGTTGACGTTCGCGAGATCGTGAGACACCACGTCGAGATGAGTCTGCTGCGCGATCATTCCGCTTGCGCCTGACCAGAGAGAACGAAGCATTCCAAATTACCTCCCGTATTTATCCATTTTTTATTTTAAATTATTGCCCGGTTTTTATCCCAGCCGTTCAGGCGATTATGCCGAAGGCTTGGCGACGGACGTGAACAGCCTGCTGGTCAGCTCGTCCTGGATCGTGACAGTGCGGCCCGCCGCCTCGTACGCGCGGTTTGCCTCTATCATCCGCACCATCTCCGTCACGACCTGGACGTTGGACCGCTCCAGCGCGCCGCTCACGATCTGCGGGACCGCAACCGGCTCCGGCGTACCGGAGTCCGGCGTCTCGGACAGAAGCGACCTCCCGACCTGCCGAAGGTACGTGGGCGCCTCGAAACTGACGACCTGCAGCTGCCCCAGGACCTCGCCGTCGGCCAGTATCTG
>JAISRP010000183.1 GCA_031273585.1 Synergistaceae bacterium | reverse complement strand
CCGACGGCGCCTTGAGGGCGCTCCGGGACACGCTGGGACTCGGCCGGGACTCGACCGTCCTCCTGTTCAGCACCGAGGGAGACACGGACCCGCAGCGCTACCGCAGCGTCGTCTGGGGCGGCGAGTTCCCGACTTTCGACATGGCCGGATAGGCGGCAAAACCTTGGGGCTCCGCCCCAAACCCCGCCAGGAGGCTGTGCCTCCTGGACCTCCATCCGGTTTTTTTGTTTTCGCCCTGCGGGCGAAAACAAAAAAACTGGAATGGGGGTCCGGGGGACTGGCCCCCCGGCGGGTGTGGGCGGCGCCCACGGTTTTCTTATTCTCTTCTTGCCATCTGTTCGAGGGAGATGTTTCTGGTGTGCTCCGTCTTGGCCCACTCGTTCTGGCTGCTTGCCATGAAGGGGGCTCTGAACAGGATCGGTATCCAGGTCAGGCCGAACCACAGGTACGCCAGGGTGTTTCTCACGTAGCGCAGGGTCAGCCTGCCGTGGTGCAGGGAGGGGCCGATTACGGCGCAGATACAGCAGAAGACCGCCATCGTCACGAACGGCATTCCGAGGAATATTGCCCACTCGCCGGCGGTGTGCGGGATTTTTTTTATGAGGGTCGGGAACAGCATGGAGTTGTTCATCAGAGTGAACGCCATGCCGCAGATCATGGCGATGACCGAGACGCAGCACTTCATGGGCGCCAGGAGATACAGCAGGAGGTCGAGGTACTGAATGCGACCTGTTTGAATGAACATGAAGAGGGCCTTGGCGCCGTAGCGCATACAGACCCAGTAGTGACCCTGCATCCACCTCGTCCTCTGCTTGTTTGACATCGACAGCTCCTGCGGTTTTTCGTCGTATATTATGGCGTAGTTGTTCCAGTGGACCCTGCCGCCCGACAGTATCAGGTGGGTTGACATCTCCAGGTCCTCGGTCAGGCTCTCGAAGTTCCAGCCCAGCCTGCGGAGCGCCGCGGCGCGTATCACTAGCCCGGTCCCGCCCAGAGTGCAGGACAGGCCCCACAGGCTGCGCGCCATCTGCCAGAAGCGGTTCGTGAACCAGTAAGCCACGGCGTACGATTTGGTGAGCCAGTTGTCGTCAGGGTTCTTGACGTCCAGGACCCCCTGTATGGCCTCCGCGTCGGGGTTCGCCTCCATGTAGTCGTTCATCCTCGACAGGAAATCCGCCTCGACTAGGTTGTCGGCGTCGAACATCGCGAGCGCGTCGAAGTCGTCCATCGGTATTCGGGAGAGCGCCCACCGGACGTTCCACGTCTTCCCGCGCCTCTTGGTGTCGGTTCGGATCAGGGGATCTGCGCCGCACTCCCTTGCTATCTCGGCGGTGTTGTCGCTGCAGTTGTCGCACGAGACGAAGATGCTGAAATACTCGGCCGGGTACGTCTGATCCTTCAGGCTCGACAGCAGGGGGGCCAGCACCGCCGCCTCGTCGTGGGCGGGAATCAGGATGGCGAACCGCCTGAACCCGACCGCCCTGGGGGGCTGTTTCTGGCCGGACAGTCCCCTTATTCCTATCGCCAATTGGTATATGGCGTCCGCGAAGAGCAGAAAGAAGACGGAGTAAAGGCACGTCTGAACGGCTTGCCAGCCCCACCATACAGCGAGGTAATACAGTTCCTCGGGCCAGCTCACTTGTTTTCGGCCCTCAGCTTGAATTGCTCCAGTGAGGACGCCATGTCGCCCTCCAGCATCATGTCGCTGAACCTGAGCTGGGCCGCCGCCTCCGCAGCGCAGCGTGCCATCTCGTCCGAGTAACCCGCGGCTTCCGATGTCCTCATGTTGTACGCCGTTCCCCGTCCGGGTTCGACCCATATTCCATCCCTGATGAAGGAGCCATTACGAAAGACCACCAGCTTCGCGCGCTCGTCGAGGCCCGGGTCCAGCAGGTTCGACCCCATTGCCGTCGGCATCTTGAAGCCCATGACGGAGGCCACGGTCGGCGCTATGTCGATCTGCCCGGCCGTCACGTTTCTCTCGCCCCGAAACTCGCCGCGAGGCAGGCGCACGACGAGGGGGACGGACTGTATCGCCCTCCACGCCGCGGGGCTCGACAGGTCCCTGCCAAGCAGCAGGGATAAAATCCCGTGATCGCCCCTCGGTATGGCCGCGTGATCCCCGTAGAGCACGACGACGCTCTCGTCGAGCAGTTCCTCGTCGCGCAGCATGTCGATAAATTTCCCGATTTGCGCGTCCACGTATGAGATCGAGAGGACGTAATCCCCGGGGAGCGTCCCGTCGGCCTCGCCCAGGGGGAGGTCCGCGGTCTGCGTCATGAGGCTCTTGAAGTTGAAGGGGTAGTGGCTCGTGAGCGTCACCAGAAACGCGAAAAACGGCCCACTCTCGCCGTCGGTCGTCCTGATGAACGCCATCGACTGCTCGAAGAAGCTGCGGTCGCTCAACCCCAGCCCTATGCTCTCGTCCAGCCGGAAGTCCTTGATGCTCACGTACCGGTCGAACCCCAGGGACGGGTACATGTGGTTCCTGTTCCAGAAGCCCGGCCTGTCCCCGTGCAGGGCCACGGTGCTGTAGCCCATCGACGACAGTTCAGTGCCGAGCGAGACGAACCTGTTGCGCGCGAACCTCATGAACGCCGCTCCCTTGGCGGTGGGGTAGAGCGACGCGTGAGCCATGAGCTCCGCGTCCGAGCTGTTCCCGGCGGCAGTCTGGCTGTAAACCGAGGGGAAGTATACGCTCTCCCTGACGAGGCGGTTAATGTTGGGAGTTACCTCGACATTCCCGACCTTCAGGCCGACGACGAAGGACTGCAGCGACTCGACCTGTATCATGACGAGGTTCTTGCCGCGCCCGGCGCCGTATGTATCCCCCGGCTCGTCCCGCTTGGCGTCCCTCGACACGAGCCACTCCCAGAGGGATCGGGCGTCGCTCTCCGTGTAGCTTTTCCTCGAAACGGCGTCGTCGATGATGTTCAATACGTCCGCCGCGTGGTAGACGAGCGTCCCGGTGCTCGTCGCCACCGACGGGCGGTCCCACAGCGAGCGGATCGCCCCGGG
>JAISRP010000001.1 GCA_031273585.1 Synergistaceae bacterium | reverse complement strand
CCCCCCACTATGCCGATGAGGGCCGCCACTCTGCTGCCCGGCGCGTTGACCCCGGTTGCAATCTCGGATTTTACAAACTCCACATCTATCCCAACAGTCTGACTCACGCTTATGAGAGCGCCAGCGTAAGAATTTACCAAAGTAGAAAGCAAAGATGTCGAAACCGAGGACATAGCCAATCCCTCCTCTAAGAGTAACCTTTCGGCATGTTTTAGCAGAAACACTATACGACGCCAACTTTCGTATTATTTATTCTATCATCATTCCGGAGAAAAAAACCAGAGTCAAAGCATGTGAAACGTAAAAATTACCGCCCCTCGGACGATGCCCTCATGAGGATCGCCCACGCAGCCATGTCGTCCACGGCTCTCGGGGGAACGCGGAGCGACAGGGGCAAAAGACGCCACAACCCCCTGGGTGGGTGGAGCCTCCAGTACAGCGCCCTCCCCTCGAGGGTGGTCATGGCCTCGTCCACCACTAAGCAGGGCACGCCGCGCTCCTCCAGCTCGTCCTTGAACAGGCGGAACCCAGTCCCGTTCCCCAGGAAAACCGAAATTGCGGCCGCGCCTCGGGGGGGCGCCCCCTCGATTCCCAGATGAGCGATCTCGCTGAAATCGCCGCTCTTCAGGCATCGTGCCGTCACGTCGAGGCTTGAAACAGGTATTATTGCCGAGAAAATCAGCTCGCTCCCGCCGCAGATCGCGAGTCCGAACTTTTCCCTCCCCGGATCCAGCCCGCAGCGGAAACGGCGCCCCACCTAGCGGTCCCCTCACACGTCGCCGGTGGTGGTGGCCCACCTTGGATACATCCACATCCACTGTCCGGGCGTCTCCCTTATCCAGCCGGATATCACCTCGTTGCACCTATCCGCCGCGTGCTGAAGGTCGTGACCGAACTCCTCTCCGCCTGGACCCTCCAGCGCGGGCTCTATCGTCATCGACATGTGTATGCCGTCCGGATCCCTCGTTATGTGCACCGGGACTATCGCGCTGCCGATATGCCGCGCCAGCTTCAGCGGGCCCACTGGCGTGCTGGCGGGAATGCCCAGAAACGGCGAGACGATGCCCGCCTCGCGCGCGTCCTGATCCAGCATGACAGCCAGCACCTCGTTCTTCCTGAGGCACTCTATCGCCGCGCGCAGGTCTAGCCCCTTGCCGACCGGCTTCACCCCGCAGGCCCTCCTGAGCTCGGCTATGGCGTTCGTCATGCGCCAGTCGCGCTGCTCCGCGCCGATTGCGTTCATGGGAAATCCGTGCCTGGCGGCCACGGCCGCCCCGTACTCCCAGCAGCCGATGTGGGCGGAGAGGAATATGACGCCCCTGCCCCGGGCGAGCGCCGACCTTAGGTGTTCCTCGCCGCTCACCGTCACGAAATCGTCGATCCTTTCAAACAGGCCCGGCAGCCGGAAGAACTCGGCCAAGGCCCTTCCGAAGTGGCCGTAGGCGTCGCCGATTATTCTCTCGGCCGCGGCCTCGTCAACGCCGAGGGCCTTGGCGCACCTGGCGCGCGCCCGAGCGGCCTTTTTGCGGGAGAGGCGTCCCGAGGCCCTTCCGATTGCCTCGCCAAGGGAGAGTGCGGCGGAGTGAGGCAGGGCGCGGCAGAGACTTCTGCAAACCCGCAGCGCCGCCCAAATCGCAGGCTGCCCGCTCATGCCGGGTTCACGGCCCTTCCGGCGCCGCCCTGTGATGTGCGCTCATGTTGGAGGCCCGTTAAGATTTCATGTCGAGGGCGCGCTGGACGGCCTCGATCGCCTTGCGCAGCACCTTGATCCTGGCGTACTGCTTGTCCTGAGCCTCGACTATCGTCCAAGGGGCGTAGGTCGTGCTGGTCCGGAGCATCATCTCCTCGGCCGCTTCCTCGTAGAGGGGCCATTTTTCGCGATTGCGCCAGTCCTCCTCCGTTATCTTCCAGTTTTTCTCCGGGTTCTGCTGGCGGTCGGTGAACCTGGACAGCTGTTCCTCCGTGCTTATCTGCAGCCAGAATTTTACAATTATCGTTCCGTATCTGAACCATTGGTCCTCCATCTCGTTCATCTCGGAGTACGCCCTGCGCCACTCCGCCTCGCAGCTGAATCCCTCCACGCGCTCGACCAGCACTCTCCCGTACCAGCTCCTGTCGTAAATTCCTATGTGGCCGGCCTTAGGAAACGCCGTCCAGAATCTCCACAGGTAGTGGTGCGCCCGCTCCCAGTCGTTGGGGGCGGCGGTCGGCGCCACCTGATAGCCCCTCGGGTCCAGCTTCTGGGTGAGACGCCTGATGCACCCGCCCTTGCCGGCCGCGTCCTGCCCCTCGAAGACTATGACCATCGGCCTGCGGACCTTGTAGAGCTCGTACTGCAGCTCGCGCAGCCTGTTCTGCATCTTGGGCAGCTCGGCATCGTAGGTCTCCTGGTCGATGCACCGGCTCAGGTCGAGGTTTCGGAGCACCGACGGCTCGAGCGTGGACTTCGTGAGGCCGTCGATGAAATCCGCCTCCTGATGCGCCGCGCCCTCGGACTGTGCAAGCCGCTCGGCACTCCTGCGCTCGACCCCATCGAGCCCCGCCTCTATGGCCTTCACCACGGTCGTCAGTATCTTGACCGTCGCGTGCCTCCTGTCGTGCGCCTCTATCAGCGTCCAGGGGGCGTGGGCGCTGTCGGTGTACTGGATTATCTCGTCGAGCCTCCGGGCCCGCTCGTCGTAGTTCTCGTTCTCGCGCCACTCCCTGTCCGACACCCGCCACTTGGACGTGTTGTCCCTGTCCATCCTCTCGAGGCGTTTTTTCTGCTCCTTCTTGCTTATATGAATGAAGAATTTTATTATGACGTACCCATCCTCCGAGAGCTGCCGTTCGAATGACGAGATATCGTCGTACTTTACGGCGGGCTTCTGGCTCTCCATCAGGAGCCTGTACCAGCTGTGGCTGTATATGCCCATCGTGCCCCTCGGCGGGGTCATCTCCCA
>JAISRP010000333.1 GCA_031273585.1 Synergistaceae bacterium | reverse complement strand
CTGGCGCCTGACCTCCTCGATCATGCGCTCCGCGGCGCGGCTCACCGCCTGTATCGAGAGCGCGCTGAAGATAAACGGCAGGACTCCGCCAATAAATAGTCCGACCATGACCTTGGGTTCATTGAGGTCGATTCTGTCAAGGCGGGCAGCGTTCGTGTAAGAGACGAAAAGCGCTAAGGCGGTGAGAGCGGCGGAGCCGATCGCCAGGCCTTTGCCAACCGCCGCTGTGGTGTTGCCAACCGCGTCGAGGCGGTCAGTGACGCCGCGCACCTCGTGAGGAAGTCCCGCCATCTCCGCGATGCCGCCGGCGTTGTCGCTTATAGGCCCGTACGCGTCCACCGACAGGACCATACCGGTTATGGAGAGCATCCCCACCGCGGAGCAGGCGATCCCGTACATGCCCCCGAATTTGAAGCCGATCAGCGTGGCGGCGCAGATGAATACGACGGGCGCCACCGTCGACTTCATTCCGACGGATATCCCGGCCAGGATATTGGTTGCCGTCCCTGTTTCGGAGGCGGCCGCTATCTCCTTGACAGATTTATAATCAGCCGACGTGTATATCTCAGTTATCTGTCCAATTATCACGCCGCAGACGACCCCTCCGACGACGGACCAGAAGAGGTCTATATCGCCGTAGAAGAGCCATCTCGTGAGGAAGAACGCGCCCGCTATCATGAAGACGCCTGTCGCATACAGGCCGGTTGTGAGGGCCCTCTGCGGGTTGCCGCCATCCTTGACGCGCACGAAGAAAGTCCCCAGCAGGGCGGAGAGTATGCCGACCGCGCATAATAAAAGGGGATACAGCAGGCCCGCGGTCCCCTGCGCGAGGACCCCCACCGCCATCGCCGCGAGAATCGAGTTTACGTATGACTCGAAGAGGTCCGCGCCCATACCTGCGATGTCGCCCACGTTGTCGCCCACGTTGTCGGCGATGACGGCCGGATTTCGCGGGTCGTCCTCCGGATTCCGGCCTCGACCTTTCCGACGAGGTCTGCCCCGACGTCGGCCGCCTTGGTGTAGATGCCGCCCCCGACCCTGGCGAAGAGGGCTATGGAGCTGGCCCCGAACCCAAACGCCGTTACGGCCTCGACGTCGCGGAAGATCAGGTACGCCCCGAAGACCCCGAGCAGTCCAACCCCAACCACCGTCATCCCCATGACGCTGCCTCCCTTGAACGCTATGCCCAGGGCCTCGTTCATGCCCTTCATAGCGGCGAACGCGGTCCTGCCGTTGGCAGACGTTGCGACCCTCATGCCGACGTAGCCGGTGAGTGCGCTGCAGATGGCCCCGGCGAGGAAACACGCGGCGCTCGGCAGCCCCAGGTAGAAGTAGAGCGCAATCGAGACGACCACCGCGAAGACGGAGAGCGCCTTGTACTCCCTGTACAGAAACGCCATGGCCCCGCTCTGGATGATGCCGGACAATTCGCTCACCCGCTTGTCCGTTACCTCGTAAGAGTTTATCTTAGCCGACGCGATGATCGCGTAGATCAGGGCAATGCCGGCCATTACGGATATTGCCAGGTTCATCTGAGAAAAAATTTCCATCTTGACAGCCTCCTCGATAAAATTGAAAAAACTATGGGAGGGCTGATTTAACGCCAGGGGCCCGAAGGGTGAAGATAAAAAAAACGGTCGGTCCCGCGCCCCCGAACGGCAAAATATCGTTTCGGCGATTAAATCAGCGTTTCCCCATCCCCGCGCCGGCCGTCTCGCTGAATATCTGGCCGCGCAAAAGCGGTCACAAGTCGATCTCTGCAATCACCCCTCATCCACGGATGCCATTCGGACCGAGAAATTACGAATCGCCGGTTGGCGCGCCATGACAGGCGATTACGCTGAGCCGAATCCCCGACGCGTAATTATATTCCATCGATGCCGATATATAAAGTCGTTCATAAATAAAAAAGCGCGGCGTCCGGTTGAAAATGCCACATGCGGGACTGTAGCCCTATGTTATTTAGTCCAAAAAACCTATTCTTTTTATACCTGCGGAAGCTATACAATGATATTCGAGTGGGGAATAGTGCTATTATTATGCAGGACTTGGGAATGAAAGAGGTAATATCGGCAAAAATACAAATGTGTTTTAAGGCAGTTGAAGAAACGCAGGAGAGTTGATAAATCATGAACATAGCAGAGCAGACAGTCGACCCCGCCGTGAGCGAAAAACAATCAGGCAACCACGAGCTTGGAATCAGCATCAAGGTGCCGGTGAAGATGCTCGCAAACAGCGAGGGGATAGTTGCTGCCGAGGTGCTCACCGACAAGGGAGCCGTGATACTTCCTGCCGGCGTCGACATAACGATGTTCGAGGCGTCCATGGACAAGCTCATCGCAAAGATGCAGGCCCACGGAATAGAATACGTCGTGCTCCACACTACGCAGCAGATGTCCGAGCGCGACATCGAGAACATCATAGAAAACGTATACTCGGATGGGGACACCCTCATAAGCAAGGAGAAGGCGCGGGACGTAGTAAAGGGCGTCGACATGTTATTCAGCGCCATAAAGGAGAACGAAATAAGCCCGGAGATGATCACATCGGTGGCCAACATGGGCACCGACCTCACGGAGGACATACTCAGGAACCCGTCCGTCGCGTTCTCCCTCGGAAAGGTCCGCGAGGCCGACGAATACACGTTCGTCCACTCGTTCAACGTGGCCGTCCTGGCCGGATACCTCGCGAACAGGATGTTTCACGGAGACAGGGATTTCGTGCAGAAGGTGATAACCGGCGGATTGCTGCACGACATAGGGAAGGCTAAGATCCCGCTCGAGGTGCTGAACAAACCCGGCGCGCTGGATCAGAACGAATTTAAGGAGATGAAGCGGCACCCGGGATTCGGCCTGTCGCTCGCCATGGGCTCGGGCGTCAAGGACGAGGATATACTGTCCGTGATAGGCTGTCATCACGAAAAGTGGTCCGGCAAGGGTTATCCGATGGGGCGCAAGGGGATGGACATACCCCTCGCGGCCCGCATAGCGGCCGTGGCCGACGTGTTCGACGCGCTGACGGCAAAGCGCGTGTACAAGAGCCCGATGTCATCCAGAAACGCGATCACGATAATCCTGAAGGACGCGGGCATGCACTTCGACGCTACGATAGCTAGGGAGCTCCTGGTGAGCCTCGGGCTGTACCCGCCTGGTTCCATAGTCACCCTCTCGGATGGCAGGACCGGCGTCGTGGTATCGGGCGGCGGAAAGGACCTCATCCGTCCGGTCGTTATGATCAAGTCGAAGAAAAAGGGGGAGCTGGATATCCCCTCCTTCATAGACCTGAGGACCGCCGGGGACCTGCGGATATCGCAGTACATAGGACATGCGGACAAGAGGGAGCTGGGTTACGACCTCAAGTAGCGATCAGATCTGATCCTCTCATTTACGAGCCCCTGAGATAATTCCGCATAAGGACTCGTCGCCGCGGAGGGCGAGCCACGACTTGAGCGTAAGCTCCTCCGGGCGTCCGAGGGGCTGTATTGAGTGCGACGCGAGTATTTCGGCGGACAGCTCCCTCGGCGCGCCGAACGCCGCCGCCCAGTTGTTGACGAGCGTCTTTCTCCTCTGGGCGAACGAGCCAGCGAGCAGACGCCTCCATAGATCGTCCCTTGGCAGGTCCGGGCGCTCGCCCGTGAGCTTGACTTCGACGATGGACGAGTCGACCCGGGGGGCTGGGATGAACGCCCCCCTCGGGACCCTCCTCAGGAGCGCTGCCTCCCCTGTTGCCGCTATCGTTATGCCTAGCGGCCCGCTCAGGCGTCCGGGAGCGCCGGACGTGATCCTGATCGCGGCCTCGTGCTGGGTCATGAGCAGCATATACCGCATCCCCCGCCCCGACAGGAACTCCATCAGCCGCCAGATCAGCGGCGTAGTTATGTGATACGGCAGGTTCGCTATTACATGCGACGGCGCGGGGCTGAGCGTGGAGTAGTCGAAGCGGACCGCGTCGTGCCAGTGGAGCGTCAGGCGTTCGTCTCGGCCGGCAATGGGCTCTAGATCCGCGGCAAGGCGGGTGTCCAGCTCTATCGCGTCCAGATGGGCGCAGTCAGTTTCCAGTATGCCCCTCGTAAGGATCCCCCTGCCTGGGCCAACCTCGAGGACCGAGTCGGACGCGCCGATCCCGGCCCGCTTGATCATCCACTCCACGACCGATCTATCCCTCAGGAAATTCTGTCCTATATCCGTGTTGTACCTGAAAAAATTCCGCGGCGCGTCTGCGGGGCGCCCGTAACCCTCCATGAGAATCACCCCTCGGGTCAAGAATATCAGACGCCGGGTCCCAAGACAAGGCGATATGCGGACGCAGGTCCGGGGCAGGACCTTGGGGGGCCCCCCCCAACCCCCCGGGGGGGGGGGCGGCCCCCCCCCCCCCCCGGTATTTTTTTTTTTTTTTGGGCGGGGGGGGGGGCTCCAAAAAGTGGGTGTTGGG
>JAISRP010000289.1 GCA_031273585.1 Synergistaceae bacterium | reverse complement strand
TGTTTCGGCGAACGAACGGAGCGAATCTGCGACCGACAGGAAGTCGGTCGAGCGATTTAAGCACATGGAAGTGCTTTCAGCGCGTCAGATTCGCGTAGAGAGTCGCCGAAATATCGGCTAGTCATATAAAAAAATCCCCGCGTCATAAAACTTCGTTCGGTTGCATTATGCTCCACAAGAGGAAATAATCCTCACGTCCGTATTTACTTGTTATATATAGGGCCATTTCCTGCATATATATAACTTAGTCAGCGCTCTCCGAACTTTATCCCATTCCCAATTCCGCTGCCGCGACCGTCTTTATCGTGTCGAAGTCCATTTCCCCCACGACCAGCTCGCCAGCGATGTATCGGAAGGTCTCGCCCAGCTCGCGGAAAGCGTTTGCTACGTCGGGGTCGAAGTGCAGCCCGCTCTGCTCCATTATGAAGTCAAGGGCCTCTTCGTGGCTCATCGGGGGCTTGTACACCCTGGGGCTCACGATGGCGTCGTACACGTCCGCTATCGCCATCAGGCGGCCAGGGATCGGTATGTCGTCGCCCACGAGCCCCCTCGGGTACCCCTTGCCGTCCCATTTTTCGTGATGTGTCCAGGCTATCATGTCGGCAAGCTTGAGCATCATGTTGCCGGGGAGGCGCTTTACCAGCTTGTGAAGCGTCTCGTGCCCGTATATTGTGTGTTTTTTTATCTCCTCGAACTCATCCGGCGTGAGCCTGCCGGGCTTGAGAAGTATGTGGTCCGGGACTCCGACCTTTCCTATGTCGTGCAGGGTGGCGGCAGTCCCCAGGTCGTCCGGGTCCAGCTCCGAGAGGTAGCGGGCAAATCTCGGGTGTCTCTGAAGTTTTATGGCCAGCAGCTGCACATAGTATCGCGTGCGCATGACGTGATCCCCGGTCTCCTGGTCCCTCGTCTCTGCGAGGCTCGCCAGTGCCTCGATTATGACGCCCTGCGTCATCGCGAGCTCCTGAGTGCGCTCCTTGACCTTCACCTCTAGTATCTCGTTCTGCTGCTTCAGCGCCTTCTTGGCGTTGAGGAGCGACAGGTGAACGTCGAGCCTCGCCTGGACCTCCAGTATGGCGAACGGTTTGACCATGTAGTCCACCGCGCCAAGCTCGAAGCCCCGGGCCTTGTCGTTTATGTCCGTCATGGCGGTGAGAAATATCACGGGGATGTCGGCAGTCTCCGGGTCCGACTTCAACCTGTTGCAGACATCGTAGCCGCTCATGCCCGGCATTACAACGTCGAGCAGGATTATGTCCGGGGAGGACTCCTCCACGATTGCAAGGGCGGATTCGCCGTCGAACGCGACGCTTATGTCGTACCTGTCCCCAAGTGCGTCGACCAGAATGTCCACATTAAGCTCGGTATCATCTACAATAAGTACGGAGCTCCTTGTTCCACTCAATTCCATATCTTTCGTCTCCATCTGGTCATTTTTATGTACGACCGGTCACCGCTCTGACCGTATACTGCAATTCACCCTGGCCCACTCGAACATGCCGAGCGACAGCGCCACCGCCGCGTTGAGGCTGCCGGTTTTCCCGGAAATCGGAATGCTCCGCAACTCGTCACATGCCGCGGAGGCCGTCCTCGACAGGCCGCTCTCCTCCGAGCCGACCAACATGACCACCCGTGCCGGCAGCGCGCCCCGATAAATCGTCTCGCCAGCTCCGGCATCTAGGCCGACGGCCCACATGCCGGCCTCCTGGAACTCCCTTATGGCGTTCGCCACGTTGCCCACGGAGGCTATCGGTAATCTCAGGGATGCCCCGGCGCTGGTCTTCGCCACAGTACCTGTGGGAAGCGAACCCCTCCGCAGGGGCAGGGCGACCACAAGGGCGGACGCCGCCTCCGCGCTGCGGATCATCGCCCCGAGGTTGTGAGGGTCCTGTACGTGATCCAGCAAGACAACGAGGGCCCGCTCCGGAGGAGGCGGGATCATGCGGACAGCCTCCTCCAGTGTGAACAACCTCGTCGGGGACACTGTGGCGATAACGCCCTGATGGCTTCCACCCTTTATTATACCATCCATTGCGCGAGTTTCCACAAAAGAATACGGAATGTTGGAAGCGCGGCAGAGGCCGACGATTTTTGACGCCGTGCTCCTCTGCATCGTCCTCGAAACGACGACCTTGAGGCATCTCGACGGGTCGTCCTCCAGAAGGGAAATCACGGGATTTCTCCCCCAGCAAAAATCTGAGGAGGAGGAGTCCTCCCTCGAAAAATTTTCATCCCGGTCCGCGCGGTTTTCCAGGCGAGGCGCCTCCGGCTTTGCGCGCCCGCCCGAATGAGCGCCGATGCGCCGCCTGGGTCTGGGGCCTCCGGTCTCTCCGCGTCCGCCTGGGACGGCGAGCCTCCCTCTCCGCCCGCCTGACCCGCCGCCGGTCTCCTTGCCGCCTCTGGCCCCGCCGGAAAAATTTTTTTTCATCCTGCCTTCCTCCTCCCCGCGGCCTCACGTCTGTGCGCGGCCTCCTCAAGCTCCTTGAAATACTCGTTCAGGTAGACGCCGG
>JAISRP010000279.1 GCA_031273585.1 Synergistaceae bacterium | reverse complement strand
CCGTTTGTCAATCGTTGGCCCTTTTTACCAGTTCGACGAGCTCCGGATCGAGGCCGAGCTCCTTTGACATCTGATCCAGCAGCGTGCTCGTGGCGTCCATAAAAGCCTGCTTCTCCTCGGCGGTGAGGTCGTTCACCTCCATGCCGGACTTTACGAGCTCGTCCCGCAGTATCTCCTCCTGCTCTGAGTTGATGCGGCGCTCGTTCTCGAGGTACACGGCCATAGCCTTATCTATCACGTCCCTCTCCTCCTGGGTGAGGGACTGCCAGAAGTCCTCGTTTATTAGCATGGTGCTGGACGCGAACACGTGCCCGGTGAGGCTGCAGTACTTCTGAACCTCGTAGAACTTCGACGTATATATGAGAGGGATCGGGGTCTCCTGAGCGTCGACCGTGCCCTGCTGAAGGGCCGTGAACAGCTCCCCGTAGCTGATCGGGGTGGGGTTGGCGCCCAGCATCTTGAACATCGCCTGGTGAACGGGGTTCTCCATCGTCCGGATCTTGAGCCCCTTCAGGTCCGCCGGGGTCCTGATCGGCCCCCTGTTGTTCGTGATGTGCCTCAGCCCGTTCTCCGGGATAATGAGGTTGCGCATTCCGTGCTTCTCGGGCAGCAGGGCGTTGAGCCTCCTGCCGAGCTCCCCGTCGAGCGCGCGGTATGCCGAGGGCTTGTCCTTGAAGATGAACGGGAAGTCCAATAACGCGAATTGCGGCTCAAAACCGCTCAGCACCGCGGCAGCCGTAGTGGTCATCTGGATCGTGCCGAGCTGCACCGCCTCGATCGCCTGGCGGTCGCCGCCGAGCTGCCCGTTGGGGTATATTTCGACTATGATGCTGCCTTTAGTCCCCTCCTCTATCGCGTTTTTAATGTAATCGATCATCGCGGCGTGTACTGGGTGCGTCTCCGAAACCACGTGCGCCATCTTGATGATCTTAGGGGCGGACTCCGACGCCCCAGCCCCCGACAACACCAAAATTACGGCAAATATAAAGGCCGCAGTCCTCATAGCCATAGCCGCCCTGCGTGACTTGCTGCATACCATTTGACAAACCTCCCCTTCTCGTGCGTCGTTTTATTTTTTTGGCAGTTTATTGCTAAAATTTCACAACGCTCCGGCATATTATCGATCCCAAGCCCCCTTTCGCAACTAAATATCGACATCATGCCGCTCATCGCTGGTTTTCTGTGCTTGTCAAATTCTGCCGGCATGTTGAATCGTACAAATTTATACCACTACCCGGTTCGTGTACAGAGGATATGCGTTAAATTAGACTATTTTTTTAGAACAAACGCATGGTATTAACGATATTTTCGGTGTATGATTCCAGATGAATCCTCTTTTTATGGAAGGGACGCGTGCTATGCCGAATTACAAAGTTCACCCGATCGACGAGACTGGCTGGAGAATTCTCGAGGAGCTGCAGGCAAACGCCAGAATTTCTTTCAGGGAGCTGGCGAAGAAGGTTAACCTGTCGCCGACGGCCGTGGTCGAGCGGGTCAAGCGCATGGAGTCGGACGGGGTCATAAGGGGCTACTGCGCCGACATCGACGCCAGACGGGCCGGGTACTCCTTCTCGGCCCTGCTCAACATATCGGCCAACTGCGAGCAGCCGAGCCTCGTCATATTCGACATGGTGAAGGACATACCGGAGGTGGTCTCCTCGTGGTCGATAACCGGCACGGTGGATCACGTGCTCGAGGTGCAGCTCCCGTCGCTGGATTTTCTGGAGAAGCTGCTGAACAAACTGACTAAAATCGGGCACGTCACGACCCACATCGTGCTGCCGAACGTCGCGAGGTACCCGGGCAAGAGAATTTTAAGGGCCCCCCGGGAGGACCCGGACGCGCTTTAAGGACGCGCAGGCTCGTCCATGATGCCGGCGATCCTGCGGAACAGCTCTGGGATCCTCTCCCTCACGTCCGGCATGTACACCCTCTCCCACGCCTGGTGAATATTTCTTCCCGCCGGCCCCACGAGGAACGACGGGATGTTGAGACGCGCCATCCTCTCCACCGGGACGTCGTACACCCCCTCGGGAATGGCCAGATTGCGGAGGAAGGCCCTGTCGGACACGGGGTCGCAGCAGGACATGTAGCTCATATCAGTCATGCCTGAGAGGTATGACGTCTCCTCGACCCCCACGCCGAAGCGGGTTTTCATCCACTCGGAGAGACCCCGAGTGTAGTCGGCGGTGTCCCTCCCTAGCTCCTCGTTGCAGGTTGCGGGGTAGTAGGGCGGGGAGACCCCGACCACCGCCACGGGGTCGGTTATGCCGGACTTGTCCAGGAGGGACTTCATGATGTAGACGCTCGCATTCTGCTGCGTCATCCTGCCGGACTCGACCTCGGACTTCACTCGCGCGTCCAAGTCCGCAGCAAACGACTCGTATTCCCCACCGCAGCGATCCCTCACCGCGTCGCGCAGATCAGAGAGCGTCATGACAGATCCGCGGAATTTTTTTCTGGACGACTCCCCTATAAAGCCGCGATCCCTCATGAAGTCGAAGGCGGAGTTATACCTCGCGATCACTGAATCCATCGACCTCCTGCATATATCCATGAGGCTTTGCAGCAGGGAGGACGGCGGCCTGTCCCCCAGGAACAGTACGTTCAGGCCTAGCACGCTGTACTCTGGCACGGAGACGTCGTAGGTCGTCTTAAGATCCCTCATTATCTGGACCGTCGGCGGCTGGGTAAACGCGCCCCTGTCGCTCGAGACGAGGTCCGTCGTCAGCTCCATGTTGTGGATTATCTCGGCTATTATGAAGGACGAATTGAGTCCGTGCAAAATCTCAGCCGCGTGGGTCAGCACGCCCTTCGCCATCACCAGGGGCAGGAACTTGCCCATCGTGCCGGAGTACATGGTTATATCGCCCTTCTCGCCGCCGGCGCGAATCTGCGGTTCGCTGATCAGGCACATGGCGTAGTCGAGGCCGAATTTTTCCTTCAATTCCTCGTACAGATAGACGGACTGCAGCGCGCCTGAGGACATGTTCTCCTCGTCGGGGACCGCCACGAAGAGTATGTTGAGGTTCGCCGGCTCGCACGAGAAGAGCGTGTGCATGTTTATGGCCAGTCCCGCCTTCATGTCCCCTATCCCCCGTCCGGGCAGCCAGTCGCCGCCCGCCAGGTCGGCCCTCAGCGATTCGTCCCCCGTCCCTTCCTCCAGCATCTTCTCCTTCAACTTCAGCGGGCTCAAGGCATAGGGCTTGAGCAACCCGTACGACTCTATCTCAACCGCGTCGTAATGTCCCATCAGGATGAGCGTCCTGCTGCCGAGCCCCTTCTTGAGCGCCCATACCACCGGCCGCTTGAAGATGTCGCCCCGCTCGAAACAGCCGCAGTATTCAGGGTGCGACCTGAAGTAGGGCTCCTCGTCCAGCAGCTCCCGAATCTTGCGGGCCACGTCGCACTCGAGCGGCGTGCCGGTGTCGCTCCGTATGGCCACCAACTCGAACAGGATCTCCTCTATCGTCCTCATCCTCAAGTCCACTTCCTCACGTTTATGTCATGTCAGCTATTCTAATCGGATTATTCAGCAGAATGATAATTTACAATCCACAACTCGCACTGTACAGAGCATACGTTCCAAAAGGAAATATCTTTTTAGCACAATCACACCGCAAAAAACATATTTTTAACGCAACACCAAACCAGCAGACATAAGACCGCGGGCTCTGCCCGCGCCCGGGGGGGGGGGGGGGGGCGCGCGCCCCCCCCCCGCGCGGTGGTTTTTTTGTGACGGGGGCGGCAAACTAGACAAAAAATGTGGAGGGGTGGGCGCACGAAC
>JAISRP010000237.1 GCA_031273585.1 Synergistaceae bacterium | reverse complement strand
AGAGGCCGAGCCGATAGCCGCTCTCACCTCTGCCCATAGTAGGCTCCGGGTCCGTGTTTGCGCAAAAAATGCCTGTCCAGCAGCTCCGGCTGCATCGGCGTCACGGACCGCCCGATTAGTGACATGCTGTGCCAGGCCATCATCGCGACCTCCTCCAGGACTACCGCGTTGTGGACGGCCTCGTGAGCGTCCCCGCCCCACGCGAAGGGACCGTGGCTGTACACCAGAACGGCGGGCACTTCGCAGACTGAGATCTCGCGGAAGCGCTCGACGATTACCGCGCCGGTCTCGCGTTCGTACTCGCCGGCTATCTCCTCTGGCGTCATACGCCTTGTGCAGGGTATCTCGCCGTAAAAGTAATCGGCGTGGGTCGTCCCGAGCGCGGGAATTCCACGTCCCGCCTGAGCGAAGATCGTCGCCCACCTGCTGTGGGTGTGTACTACTCCACCGACCTCGGGAAACGCGCGGTACAGCGTCAGGTGAGTCGCCGTGTCGGACGACGGCCTCGATTCTCCCTCGACCTGACGCCCGTCCAGGTCGATTACGACCATGTCGTCCTGGGACAGACGGTCGTACTCCACGCCGGACGGCTTGATGACAACCAGCCCGGATGCCCTGTCGATTCCCGACGCGTTGCCCCAGGTAAACGTTACGAGCCCGTGCTTTGGCAGGGCCATGTTGCTTTCGTAGACCTGTTTTTTGAGTTCTTCGATCATGCGATTCTCCTAGGTTTTTTTAATATTATGTGTCCATTAAATCCTGTATTTCCGGCCAGATGGGGTCGAGCGCCTCGATCACGCGCATATATATGCCGTATTTGCGCATGTACGCATCGGCGTACTCGGGGCGGGGGAAAATGGCCTCAGATATGACGCACATCTCGCCAGATGCTTCCGCCAGCGAGGAGTAGTCCCCCACAGCAACCGAAGCGGCTATGGCGCAGCCCAGCGCGCCCGGCTCGTTTACCTCCACTGTCTCGATAGGAAAACCGAGACAGTCCGCGAACATCTGAAGCCAGAGCTTAGAGTTTACGACGCCGCCCGACAGTCTTATCGCCCTCGGCGGTTCCGTTCTCGTGGCAAGCAGCTTGTCGAGGTGATACTTGTGCGAGAAGGTGATTCCCTCGTACACGCTGCGAGCCAGGTGGGCGCGGGTGTGAAAGTTGCTCATGCCGACGAAGCTGCCCTTGGCGTTGGGGTGCACGTTGCTCGCCATCAAAAAAGGCAGGAAGACCGGACAGTACGCCTCCGGCGGGATGCCGCCCGCCCACTTCTCCACCAGGTCAAAGACGGAGCGCCCCTCGCGCTCCTCCGACTCGAGGACCTCCGGCAGCAATCTGCGCACGAACCACTCGTTGTTGCCCGCGGACGTGGCGCTGCTCTCCTCTATCAGATAGTACTCCGGCAGACAGAAGAGCGAGTTCATCAGGACGCGCCCGTCGGTCACAGGCTCGGTCCGCAGATATTCGTTTATGCTCCATGTGCCGGCTATCATGCAGATGTTCTCGGGGTTTACCACGTTGACCGCGATCGCGCAGGCGTCTATGTCGAACATCCCGCCTGCGACCGGCGTTCCCTCCGAGAGCCCGCAGTCCGCCGCCGCCGCCTTCGTGACGTATCCGCAGATCTCCGCTGAGCCGCAGAGAGGCGGCAGAGCATCCCACACCTCGTCGATTCCGAAGATGCCGAGGAGTCGGCGGTCGAAGGCGCGGGTCCGAAGGTTCATCAGGTTCGCGCCGGAATAATCCGTGATCTCAGCCATCGCCTCGCCGGTGAGGCGGAAGCGCACGTAATCCTTGCACTCGAAGGCCCATTCGATGTTCGAGTAATTCTGCGGCTCGTTGTCCTTGAGCCACGCGAGCAGCGCTACGGGCTGACACGCCAGGACGTGCTGGAGGGAGATCTCGTATGCCAGTTTTTCAGCGCCGTCCTCCCTCCATTTTTTTACGTACTGCCACGCCCTGTTGTCCGTCGAAATTATGCCGTGCCGTGCCGGGCGTCCATCCCTGCCCCAGGGGTACAGCCCCTTGCCGTGCCCGCAGACTGCGACCGCCGCTATTTGACCCGGCCTGCACCCGGATTTTTCGATCGCGCCGCGGATGACGGCGCAGTTCGCGCGCCACATCTCCTCCATATCCCGATCCGTGAAACCAGGTCTCGGCGTAATCATGGCCGTCTGTACGCTCGAGCTTGCAATCTCCCGCCCCCGGCCGTCGAAAATCGCGGCTTTAGTTGCGGTTCCTCCGTTGTCCAGACCCAGGTAGTACTTCACTAATTCACGGCTCCTTCCCGGAATATCGAATGGGCGGGCATCCGGGCCGTCTTCAGAAGGTTATGGCCACCTTGAAGTCCCCGTGTTTCCCCGACGCGCGCTCGAACGCGTCGCTCCACTGCTCGATCGGAAACATTCTCGACACGACTCCGTTCGTCTTCAGTTTGCCGTTCGCGATGTTCTCGATAACGTAAGGGAAGCAGTAGGGCGAAAGGTGGGAGCCTAAGACGTCAAGCTCCTTGCGGTCGCCTATGATGGACCAGTCCACGCTCGTCGGGCCCGAGAATACGGAGAACTCGACGAAGCGCCCGAGCTTGCGGACGATCGCGAGTCCCTGGACGACTGACGCGGGGTTGCCGGTGGCTTCTATGTAGACGTCGCTGCCATAGCCGCCGGTGAGACCCCGAATGATCTTGACCGCGTCCTCCTTGCCGGGGTTGATCACGATGTCCGCCCCGAACTCCTTGGCTTTTTCGAGCCGCTTGTCCAACATGTCGAGAACGATGAGCTTCGCCGGGTTCTTGATTCGCGCGTAGGTAATCATTCCGAGGCCGAGCGTGCCGGCGCCCGAGATTACGACTACCTCGTCGGTCTGTATCTGAGCGCGGTCCACCGCGTGCTTCGAGCAGCCGTAGGGCTCTATCAGCAGGGCGGCCTCGAGAGGCATGTCCTTCGGCACGCCGTGAATATGGCACGTCCTTGGATAGCGGACATACTCGGCCATTCCGCCGTTGACGTGACCCTGGAAGCCAAAGATGTCGTGGGGCTCGCACATCCAGTACTGGCCGCTCTTGCAGAATCTGCACTCGCCGCAGGGAACGATCTGATCGGCCGTAACCCTGTCGCCGACTGCAAATCCCTTCACGTTCGCGCCCACCTCGACTATTCCCCCCAGGAACTCGTGTCCTGGGATAAAGGGCGGCTTGACCCAAGCAGGCTGTACCTCGTCGCCCCAGAACATCGCCGCCCCGTGCTGGCACTTCAAATCTCCGGCGCAGATTCCGCAGGCCTCAGTCTTGACGACGATATCGTCAGGACCGCACTTGGGCGTCGGAAAATCCGTCACCAATCTGTAGTCGTCCTTGCTGTACGCAACAAGCGCTTTCATCTTATCAGGAATTCCCATTCAATCCCCCGTCCTCCCGATTTTATTACTTTAGTATTCTGTTTCCGCTCTCGGGCTCGAAAAGATGCGTCTTCTCGGCTTTGAACTCCAGTTGGACCGGCTGACCGCGATCGTACCACACTTCCTCGGAGGTCGTCATGTTGAGCAGGCTGTCGCCGACCCTCACGCTGACTCGCCTCTCGTCTCCCAGATTTTCGTAGAACGCGATAGGAGTCTGGCTGCCCTTTGTCGGATGTTTGCCACCATGACGTCCACGGGGCGTACGCCAAGCGTCACTCGCATTCCGTCGCTGACTACGTCGTGATACCTCTGCGGGACCTCCACCCGCAGGTCGCTGTCGGGGAACGTAAAGAGCCATCCGCCGTCGCCGCGAACGATGACGGACGACAGCAGGTTCATCGGAGGCTCGCCGATGAAGCCCGCCACGAAGGCGTTGACCGGGTTGTCGTATACCTCGATCGGCGCGCCCATCTGCTGGAGGTCGCCGTCCTTCATTATCACGATGCGGTCGGCCAGACTCATCGCCTCCATCTGATCGTGGGTGACTATTATCGTGGTGCACTTTATCTCGTGGTGCATTCTCTTTATCTCGTGCCTGAGCTGCTGGCGCATCTTGCCGTCGAGGTGGCTCAACGGTTCGTCCAGGAGCAGCAGTCCGGGGCGTCTCACTATCGCGCGGGCGATGTTTACCCTCTGCTTCTGTCCGCCCGAGAGCGCGGGCGGCTTCATGCCGAGCAGATCCTCCACCTTGAGTAGGGGGGCGACGTAGTCGATGGCCTTCTTCACCTCGGCGTCGCTCTTCTTCTGCGCCCTCATGTTGAAGGCCAGGTTTTCGTAGACGGTGAGAGGCGGGTACAGCGCGTAATCCTCGAACGCGAGCCCGATGTTGCGGTCCTTCGGGAGAAGGTCGTTGATTCGTGTTTCGCCGATATATATGTCGCCGGCCGTGATCTCCTCCAGTCCCGCCACCATGCGGAGCGTCGTGGTCTTCCCGCAGCCGCTCGGGCCCAGGATACCGACGAATTCTCCGTCCTCGCAGGCAAATGAGAGGTTCTTGACCGCGAAATCGTTCTGAGCCGCCTTGCGGAAGAAGCTCCTCTCCGCGTTGTCGTAGCGCTTGTACACGCCCTTCAGTTTCAATTGAGCCATCCTCAGCGCCTCGTTTCAGTCGCGTCGCCCGGTTTACGGCAGCAACGCTCCGCGTCGTGGCGGATGATATATTCGCCGCTCTCCGCGTCGAAGAAAATCGCGTTTCTTATATCCATGTCGATGCAGACGGGCTTGTCTATCTCGGCCTTCGTGTCGTTTGGAGCGACGAGATATATCTGCGTCCCGTTCACGTCCACGACCATTATCACCTTGTGGCCTATGGGCTCGTTCGTGTACACTGAGCCCTTGATCCAGCCCCCTTTATCCGCGAAGCTGAACCTCACGTCGCCGCCCCGCAGGCCGACGTGTACCCGTCGGCGTCCTCCAGAGCGCAGGGCGTGAGCGACATCGTCCTCCAGCGGCATGAGCTCCGCCTGCCCCAACGCGCGAAGGCACAGCCTGCCCTCGCGTTCCTCCAGTTCGCCGTCGAATATGTTTATCTCGGGCTCTCCGAACAGCCGCGCCACAAATTCGTTTCGCGGGGTGTAGTACATTTCGAGAGACGTGCCGAGCTGCTCGATGCGGCCCTCGTTCAATACGGCGATGCGGTCGGCCAGGCTCATGGCCTCCATGTAATCGTGGGTCACGTAGATTGTGGTCGAGCTGAAGGAGCTCTGCATCTCCTTCAGCTCGCCGCGCATGAAGTGGCGCAGCTTCGCGTCGAGGTGAGCCAAGGGTTCGTCCATCAGGAACACGTTCGGGGTGCGCACGAGGCAACGGCCGATGGCGACCCTCTGGCGCTGTCCGTTTGAGAGCTGGCTCGGTTTGCGGTCTAGCAGACCGTCGATTCGCATCATTTTAGTGACGCGCGCTACCTGCTCCTTTATGTAGGATTCTTCCTTCCTGTAGAGCTTAGATCGCATCGGCGAAGCGATGTTATCGTACACGCTCATATGGGGATATAACGCGTAGTTCTCAAAGACCATTGAGATGTTGCGATACATCGGCTCGATCAGGTTTACTATCTCCCCGTTGATGCGAACGAGTCCCTCCTGGGGGAACTCTATGCCGGCTATGGTCTTGAGCAGAGTGGTCTTGCCAGCGCCGGCCGGGCCGAACAGCACGAAGAACTCGTTGTCCGCCACGTCCAGCGAGAGGCTCCTCAGCGCGGCCTTGTCCTTATATTTTTTCGTTATATTTTCCAGCGTTATCCGGGCCATGAGGCTTCGTCAACCTTTGACCGCGCCGAAGCTCAACCCGCGCACGAGATGTTTTTGAATAAAAAGGCAGGCTATGATCTCGGGCGACACGGCCACCAGGGATGCCACGGCCACCTGTCCGTAGTGAACCGTGTCGGACGCTATGTAGCGAAGCGACGTGATTGTCATCGTCTGAATCTTGAAACCGCTCAGCACCAGAGGAAAGGTGAAGCTGTTCCACGCGAATATGAACGCGAGAAGCCCGGAGGCGACGAGCCCCGGTTTGATCAGGGGGACCAGGATGTTGAAAAACACGTCGAACCACTTGTAGCCGTCCAGTTGGGCCGCCTGCTCGACCTCGACGCTGATCTCCTCGAAGTAGCCGCGCACGACCCAGATTACGAGCGGCATGGTTATAAGTTGATATACCCATATCAGCCCGAAGTATGTGTCATAGAGCCCTATCCTCTGAAATATTATGAATATGGGCAGGATGACCAGGATCTCCGGCGCGAACTTGAAGGAGAGAATCTGAAACGCCAGGTCCTCCTTCTTCTTGAAGTCGTAACGGGCGAGCGCGTAAGCGGCCGGCACTCCCGCTAAGATCGTGAGTATGACAGCTCCGCCCGCTACGGCAAGGTTTTGGAAAAACGCCTTGAAGTAATCGGTCCCGAGGAGGACGGCGGTGTAGTTCGTCAGGGTAGGCGTAAAGCGGAAGACGGTGTTGTACATCTCCGCGTCGGATTTGAGAGAGCATATCACCATCCACACCAGGGGAAACAGCGCAAACAGGGCGTAAAGCGTCAGCCCCAGATTGCGCCCAAAAGTCCCCAGCGCCGACATGGCGGTCTTCCTCATACGGGAGCCTTCCTTCGATTCTAATCTTTCTTCCATATTCATATACCTCGTATTCGTCGTATTCGATAATTCAATAGCCCTGGGCCTGCTTTGCGAGTTTGCGCTGTCTCTTGACTAGAAACCACGCCGCCACATAGCAGATGACCCACAGCAGGAGAAGATACGGCAGGGCCTTGCCCATGCGCAGGAACTGGAACGCCGTGATATATCCTGTGAGCGATATGTTCATCAGCGTGTCGCCAGGCCCCCCCTTGCTCAGCGCGAATATTATCCCGAACTCCTGAAGGGCCGCCATGAGCCGGAAGAGCAGCGCTATATAAATGAAGGGTTTCAGCATAGGGTAGGTCAGGGTTCTGAAGATGAACCAGGCGCTTGCCCCGTCGACCTGAGCCGCCTCGAAAGGGGACTTCGGCAGCGATTGTATGCCGGCTAAGACCAGCAGCAGGACGAAGGGCGTGTTGACCCATGTGTCGATCAGCACGGCGGTGAACATTGCGGTCGAGTGCGAGGATGCCCACGGGAAGTTAAATACCCCGAAAAAGTTCAGGAGCCCCTCCAGGACGCCCACCGAGTTCGACGTCATGAGCTGCCATATCAGGACTGCGATGGCAGGCGCCACCATGAGCGGGAACGTGAATAGCACCTTAAGGATGCGGCTGTACAGGGTGTCCTTCCTCAGAAGCAGCGCAACGATGACTCCAAGGACCATCTGTGTCAATGTGGAGAAAAACGCGTAGCGAAGGGTCACCCAGATGGCGTGATAAAAGGATGGGTCGGTGAACGCGTCCTTCCAGTTTCGAAACCAGACGAACCGCCAGTTGACTTGACGAAAGGAGAAGTTGGTCAGCGATAAAAAAATCGCGATGACGAACGGGATCATGATGCCGATCAGAATAAGGAGCCCCGGCGCTATGATGAAATATGGACGCCGACGAACGCCGGCCGGCACTTCGTTGTAATTGATCCCAGCCGCGTCGGG
>JAISRP010000200.1 GCA_031273585.1 Synergistaceae bacterium | reverse complement strand
CCATTCTGACCTTGGGCATTTTATGGACTCCCGGCCTATAGGTCGCACTATCCACCTCTGGACAGCTTTCGTTGTTGATTTTACGGCGACTCTCAGCCGACTTCACCGAGCTTCAAACTAGGGCGGAGCCCACGGTTTTGCCCTTGCTTTCCTTCACAGGACTTCCTGAGCGGTGCGTGAGATTATTTCCTCCTGGTGATAGTCGTCTAAGTCCACGAAGTAGTCGCTGTAGCCGGCCACTCGCACCAGGAGTCCTCTGTACTGTTCCGGGTCCTTCTGGGCGCAGCGCAGGGTTTTCTCGTCCACGACGTTGAACTGTATGTGGTGGCCGCCGAGCTTGAAGTACGACCTTATCAGGTTCACGAGACCGTTGATTCCCTCCTCGCCCGCCAGGACTGACGGCAGAAACCGCTGGTTGAGGAGTGTGCCGCCGGACTTGACCTGATCCATCTTTCCGAGCGACTTCACCACCGCGGTGGGGCCGTTTCTGTCAGCTCCGTGGCTTGGCGAGGTTCCGTCGGATATGGGCATGCCCTTGAAGCGTCCGTTGGGCGTGGCCGAGGTCATCCTTCCGAAGTAGTTGTGGCACGTCGTCGAGAGCATGTTGAGGTGGTAGGTGGGGCCGAGGAAACCGCTCTTGCCGTCGATGCTCTCAAACAGGCTCCCGTAGACCCTCTGCATTATCGAGTCCGCGTAATCGTCGTCGTTGCCGAAGAAGGGCGTCTTGTTCCACATGGTGAGGCGCAGCGCCTCCTCCCCCTCCCAGTTGGAGTTGCAGGCGGCGACGAGGGACACGAGGGACGCCCTGCCGTCCTCGAAGACGTGCTTTTTTATCGCCGACAGGCTGTCCGTTATGGTCCCTATTCCAGTGCACTGGATGTAGTCGGAGTTGTACCTCGGGCCCCCGTCGTAGTAGTCGCGCCCGTTCTGGATGCAGTCCCGGATCAGGACGGACAGGAATGTGGCGGGAAACAGGCTCGCATACCTCGACCTTAAGTAATTGTCCACCTCGATCTTCGTGTTGACGACGTATTCGAGCTGTCTCTCGAAGGCGCCGTACAGGTCGTCGAACGAGCTGAAGCTCCCAGGGTCGCCCGTCCTGATGCCGACAAGTTTTCCTGTCATTGGGTCGACTCCGTCGTTCAGGGCGAGCTCCAGCACCTTCGGCGTGTTGAGGTAGCCGTGCAGCAGGTACGCCTCCTTGCCGGCGCAGCCAGTCTCTATGCAGCCGCTCGTGCCGCCCTCTCGGGCATCCTCCAGCGTCTTTCCGACCCTCATCTGCTCAGCTATGACCATGTCGGCGTTGAATACCGACGGGTATCCCATCCCGTGCCGGATCACGCGGGCCGCCGCCCTGAGTACCTGATCGGGCGTGCGGGCGCTCGTCTGGATGTTGCACTGGGGCTGAAGCAGCCTCAGCTCGTCGATGACCTCGAGCACTATGTACGTGACCTCGCTCGACCCGTCCGTCCCGTCGCGCTTGAGCCCCGCCAAATTTATGTTCGTGAAGTCGTTGTAGGTCCCGCTCTCAGCCGCGGTCACTCCGACCTTCGGCGGCGCCGGTGTGTTGTTGACCTTGATCCAGAAGCAGGAGATCAGTTCCTTGGCCTTGTCCCGGTCGAGCGTGCCATCCGCCGTCTCCCTCTCGTAGAACGGGGCCAAGTGCTGGTCCAGATGTCCGGGACTCATGGCATCCCAGCCGTTCAGCTCCGTTATCGTGCCGAGGTGCGCGAACCAGTACATCTGCAGGGCCTCCCAGAAGTCGCGCGGCGCGTGGGCCGGGACCCAGCGGCAGACGCTCGCTATCTTCTTCAGCTCCGCCCTGCGCCCGGCGTCCGGCTCCGAGGCGGCCATCCTCAGGGCCAGCTCCGCGTGGCGCTCGGCGAATATTATGACGGCGTCGCACGAGTGATCCATGCCCTGCAGCTCGTCGTCCTTCGCGGTCGCCTCCGGGTCGTTAAGGAAGTCTAGGCGCGCCCTGGCGTCGGCTATATCGCGCTTCAGGTCGAGCATCCCCTTCTCGTATATGAGCCCGTCGAGCGCTGTGTGTCCCAGGGCCCGCTGCTCGCCGAACTCCGTGAACAGACCCGCCTCGTACAGGTCGAGCCATTTGCGCGGCATACGGGCGAACGCCTTGTCCCTCATGCTGCGCCCCCTCCAGTAGGGTATGACGATTTCCTCGTACATCTTGACGTCGCGCTCGTCCACCGAGTAGCTCTGCATCTGGCGGGCGTTGAGGACCTTCAGGTCCTCGATGGAGTGACACGTCAGCTCGGGGAAGGACGAGACTGCCTTTGGCGCGGGGCCTCGCTCCCCGACTATGAGCTCGTCATGTCCGATGTAGATGGTTTTTTTCTGGCAGATATACTTGAAGTTAAGGCCCCTCATTACCGGGGTCGAATACTTTCCGTCGTTCTCCCTGTAGAACTCCGTCTCGAGAACGGCCCTCTCCGCCGAAAAACTCGGCATCGTCTCGAAGCTCTCCCTGCGAAGCCTTTCTATCCTCTCGTTCATCTCATTACGCCTCCCCGTGATGCAGAAAACCTGGGGCGCTGCCCCAGAGCCAGGCGGAAAGCCCTCTCCCCGCGCCCTGTCCGCTTTTTTAAGGACCTTGGGGCTCCGCCCCAAACCCTGCCAGGAGGCAGTGCCTCCTGGACCTCCATTTCATTTTTATTGATTTTCGCCCGCAGGGCGAAAATCAAAAAAAAGAGAACGGGGGTCCGGGGGACTGGTCCC
>JAISRP010000120.1 GCA_031273585.1 Synergistaceae bacterium | reverse complement strand
CTTCTCCCCGTCCCTGCCCTACAGCATCATGTCCTCGAGCGACGCGCCTGCCGGGACCATGGGGAATACGTTTTCGCCCTGAGGTATGGGGATATGGACCAGGACGGGACCGGGGGTGTTTATCGCCCGCTCGATCTCCTCGCGCAGGGTTTCTGGGCCGGATGCCTCGAACGCCTCTATGCCCATGCCATGAGCTATCTTTACGAAGTCGGGATGCCGCGAGTAGAGGGTGTTCGAGAATCTCTCGTTGAAGAAGAGCTGCTGCCACTGCCTCACCATTCCGAGGCAGTTGTTGTCGAAAAGCAGCACCTTTATGGGCAGGTTGTACCTGGCGTAGGTGTCCAGCTCCTGTATGTTCATCATGGCGCTCCCGTCGCCGGCTATGCACACGACCGGCAGACGCGGCGCGGCAAAGTGCGCGCCTATTGACGCCGGCAGGCCGAAGCCCATCGTGCCGAGCCCGCCGGACGTCAGAAATCGCCTCGGGCTCCTCGTCTTGTGATACTGGGCGGCCCACATCTGGTGCTGGCCCACCTCTGTCGTGACAATCGCCTCGCCCCCGGTCACGTCGTCCAGGGCTTCGAAAACCTGCCACGGGAGGATCACCCCCGCCTCCCTTCGCGTGGAGAGCGGCTCGGCCCGGGACAACCCGGCTATCTCCTCCAGCCATGCCTCGCGGGAGGCCCTGTCGTGTCCCGACGCCTCGGCAGTCAGCAGCTCCAGCACCCTGGCAGCATCTCCCACCAGCCAGACGCTCGCCTCGATATTCTTGTGAATCTCTGCGGCGTCGAGGTCTATGTGGATCACCCGAGATCCCTTGGCGAACTCAGTGTACTTTCCGGTCGACCTGTCGCTGAAGCGCGAGCCGACGGCCACTATGACGTCAGCCTTCACCAGAGCGCGGTTCGCGGCCGCGTGTCCGTGCATCCCCATCATGCCCACGACGTTCGGGTGGTCGTCCGCGATCGTCCCCTTCCCGAGGAGGGACGTGGTCACGGGCAGCTGAAGATTTTCTGAGAATGCCCTGAGCTGGTCGTAGGCTCCGGAGATGTTTACGCCGTTGCCGGCTATCACGACCGGGCGTTTCGCCTCTCGGATCATCCGGGCGGCGTCCTCAAGCTTCGAGAGGTCCTCAGGGATCCTGGCGCTGTACCCCGGAAGGACCGTCTCCTTCGCTCGCTCATACTTCCCGCGAGCCTTCTGGACGTCCACCGGGAGATCCAGAAGGACGGGGCCCGGCCGCCCCGTGGACGCGACGAAGAGCGCGTCCCTCACCATCTGAGGGATGTCCTCGGGGGTCCGCGCCTGCATACCGTGTTTTACTATAGGCATGGATATCCCAAGCATGAACGCCTCCTGAAACGCGTCCGTGCCTATGGTTCCCGTGGCCACCTGACCCGTTATGGCGAGCATCGGGGACGAGTCCATCTGTGCCGTGGCTATTCCCGTGACCAGATTCGTCGAGCCGGGACCGGACGTGGCGATACACACGCCTACGCCGCCCCCGGCTCGCGAAAAACCGTCCGCCGCGTGAGCGGCAGCCTGTTCATGCCTCACGAGCACGTGCTCAATCTGCGAGTCGTACATCGCGTCATAAAGAGGTATGACGGTTCCCCCAGGCAGGCCGAAGACGGCGCCTATGCCCTCATCCTCCAGCGACTTCATGACTATCTGAGCCCCAGTCAGCTCCACCACACACACCCCCTCCGGGAAGACCGTGACCGCGGGGTTCGCGAGAACCCGAGGTGAATCTTCCCTGACGATCTATAGCAATTTAAAATTTAGAAGCCTAAAGGGTAAAGATTAAAACATGTGCTACCACTGCAATCGCCATCAGCAAAATTCCACGCGGTTTATTTAATCGGCTATATCAGTCCGGACCTAGATATTTTTTATCACTGCCGCGCCGACCTCGGGGCAGGTTGCCTCTCCGCCGAATTCGAACGGCATCTTCGCCGCGGGCGCGCTTTTAAGGTAGGTATTGACTGCGCCCTCCACCCTCCCGGCGGATTTGTCGAGGCCTATGTGCCGCAGCAGGAGCGCGCACGAGAGTATCGCCGCTATCGGGTTTGCCCTCCCGGTGCCGGCGATGTCGGGCGCAGAGCCGTGCACCGGCTCAAACATGGAGAGCCCGTCGCCTATGTTGCCTCCCGCGGCTGCGCCCATCCCGCCGGCGAGCCCGGCCTGAAGGTCGCTCACTATGTCGCCGAACAGGTTCGGACACAGCAGCACCCCGTACGCCGAGGGCTTTCGGACCAGGTGATAGCAGAGGGCGTCCACGTTGACGACGCTGCACTCCATCCCGGGAAATTCCTCGGCCACGGTCGCCTTCGCTGCGTCCTCGAAGTAACCGTAGAGGGCTGGCACAGCGTTTGACTTGGACACTATCGTTATGTGCCGCTCTCCGCGCTTTTGCGCGGTCCGACAGGCGTACCTCGTTATGCGCCTCACTCCGTGCCTCGTGTTGAGGGCGAGCTGAGCCGCGAAGGGCATCCCTGGGGATAGCTCTACGTTTAGCCGTCCTCTGAGGTCGTATCCCCCGCGGCTCAACTCTAGGTCCATCGAGAGACTGCCGCTTTCCGTGGTCTCGCCAAGGCCCATGTAGAGGTCCTCAGTGTTCTCCCTGATCACGACGGAATCCAGCTTCTCCCCGTTCAGGGGAACCGGCGTGGGCACGTTTGGGAGGGACATGGCCGGGCGCAGGTTCACGTATTGGTCGAACGCGAACCTGAAGGCCAGGAGCAGACCCCTCTCCAGTATGCCCGGTTTGACGGACGGGTCCCCGACCGCGCCCAGCAACATGGCGGAGTGCCCCTTTATCTCCTCCAGAGCTGAGTCGGGCAGTATCTCACCCTTGCTGAGGTAGTGCGACGCGCCGAATGGATAGATGGTCCAGTCCAGATGCGCGCCGTCGCGCGAGGCGGCTGCCTCCGCGATCCTCCGCGCCTCGGATATGACCTCCGGCCCTATCCCGTCGCCTGGTATAGTCGCTATGGTGAATTTTTTCGTATCGGGACCGCTCATGACGCGCTCTCCAATCTCTCCCTAACGTAGGTGACGAGTCCGCCAGCCGCGAAGAGCCTCTCCAGAAACTCTGGGATAGGATTTGCCGCGAAATGGCGTCCGTTCGTCCTGTCCACTATCCTGCCGGTGGAGAGGTCGACCTCTATCCTGTCTCCCTTGGACACGGCGCCTGGGACGGCTGCCTCCGGGCACTCCAGTATCGGCAGGCCGATGTTTATGGCGTTGCGGAAGAATATCCTGGCGAACGAGCCCGCTATGACGCAGGAGATGCCGGACGCCTTTATGGCTATGGGGGCGTGCTCGCGGCTCGACCCGCAGCCGAAGTTATTTCCGGCCACGATGACGTCGCACGGCCTGACGGAACCCGCGAACGAGGCGTCGATGTCCTCCATGCAGTGAGGATGGAGCTCCGCCGGATCGCTGGTGCTGAGGTAGCGAGCCGGTATGATCACGTCGGTGTCGACGTTATCTCCGTAAACCCACGCCTCGCCTGACAGTATATTTTTTTTGACTGCACTCATATATCAATGCCTCCCAGCGACGCGCCGCTCACGCGTCCAGATCGCGCGGGTCCGTCACGCGGCCCGCCACGGCGCTCGCGGCCGCGACCAGGGGACCCGCCAGCACTATCTCGCTCCCAGGGTGCCCCATGCGCCCGACGAAGTTGCGGTTGCTCGTGGACACGGCCCGTTCGCCCTTGGCGAGTATACCCAGGTGTCCGCCCATGCACGGGCCGCAGGTAGGCGTGCAGACGGACGCGCCGGCGTCGGTGAAGATCCTTATCCAGCCGCGGACGAGCGCCTCGTTGTACACCTCGTAGGACGCCGGTATGATCATGAGGCGCACCCTATCGTGCACGCGCCTCCCCTTCAGGATCGACGCCGCCTTCTCCATGTCGCTCGCCCGTCCGTTCGTGCAGCTCCCTATGAACACCTGGTCTATCTCCATCGACGAGCACTCCCTGGCCCCGGCTGAGTTCCCCGGGAGATGAGGAAGAGCCACCGTCGGCTCGACGTCCGATACGTCGATCTCAACGACGCGCTCGTACCTGGCGTCCGCGTCGGGGTAGACGGGGGTGAAGTCCCTCTTATGCCTGGCCTCGGCGTATGAGAGAGTCGTCCCGTCAGGGACGAAGATGCCGCACTTGCCGCCGGCCTCTATTGCCATGTTGGACATCGTGAACCGGTCGTCCTGAGAAATTTCCGCCACCGCGTCCCCGTGGAACTCGATAGATCTGTAGCGCGCGCCCTCGACTCCTATCCTGCCTATAAGATGTATTATGATGTCCTTCCCGCCTATCCACCTGGACGGGCTGCCGTGGAGTACGACCTTTATCGTCTCGGGGACCCTGAGCCACGTCTCGCCGAGTGCCCAGATTCCGGCCACGTCGGTCTGCCCCATTCCGGTCCCGAGGGCGCCGATTGCGCCGTAAGTGCAGGTGTGGCTGTCGCCGCCGACCACTATCTCCCCCGGCAGGACCAGGCCCTGCTCCGGCAGGAAGGCGTGCTCGACCCCGACCCTGCCAACCTCCCAGTAGAGCATCCCCTGCTCCCTGGCGAACTCCCTGGCCCTCTTTGCCTGTTCGGCGGAGGCTATGTCCTTGTTAGGCGTAAAGTGATCCGGGAGTATGGCGCACCTCTGAGGGTCGAACACTCGGATGCCCCCCATCTTCCGGAATTCCTCGACGGCTGGCGGCCCGGTTATGTCGTTCGCGAAGGCGAAGTCCACCCTCACCCGGCATATCAGGCCGGGTGCCGTCCTGTCGGAGGTGTGCGAGGCTATGATGGCCTCCGCCATGGTCATCGGCATGTTAAATCGTCACCTCCCGCGCGGCCGCGGTCGAGTAGAGGCGATTCACGGCCTCGACGTAGGCCCTGATCGTAGCCTCGATTATGTCGGTGCTGGCCCCCCTGCCCTGTGCCTTGAGATCCTTGTAGCGCAGTATGACGTGGGCCTCGCCGAGGGCGTCGGCGAGTTCGCTCGTGGCCCTTATCTTGAACTCGCTCAGCTCCGGGGCAAAGCTCAGGATCTTGAGGATTGCCTTGTAGGCGGCGTCCACCGGCCCGTTGCCGACGGCCGCCTCCGTTATATCCTGGTCCTTGTGCGAGAGGGTGATGGACGCGGTAGGCTTGCCTCCCGATCCAACCGTCACGGCGTAGTCCCGCAGCTCGTACCGCCGCTCAGGCGTAGCCTGGATTATCCTGTCCATCAGGAACGCCTCGATGTCGCCGTCGGACACGTCCTTCTTCTTATCGCAGAGGATCTTGAAATATTCGAACGCGACCGATAACTGATCGCCCGTCAGCTGGTAGCCGAGGTGTTCCACCCTCTCCGCGAAGGCGTGCCTGCCCGAGTGCTTGCCCAGGTGGAGATCGGTGCCGGGCGAGCCCACGCTCTCGGGGGTCATTATCTCGTAAGTCGCCCTGTTGCACAGGATGCCGTGCTGGTGAATGCCAGCCTCGTGCGCGAAGGCGTTGACCCCGACTATCGCCTTGTTTGGCTGCACGGGGACCCCTGTCAGGTGGGAGACGAGCTTGCTCGTGCTGAAAAATTTCGTCGTCTCGATCCTCGTGTCCGCGCCGAAGTGGTCCGACCTCGTGCGGAGGCCCATGACGATCTCCTCCATGGAGGCGTTTCCGGCCCTCTCGCCGAGCCCGTTTATCGTGCACTCCACCTGCCTCGCGCCTGAACGGACCGCCGCCAAGGTATTGGCGACTCCCAGCCCGAGGTCGTTGTGGCAGTGTACGGACCATACGACGCCGGGTTTCGCCGCCCTCCTGATGATGTTTCTGCAGAACTCCCCGAACTCGTTCGGCATGGCATAGCCGACAGTGTCCGGTATGTTCAGGGTCCTGGCCCCGCACTCGATTGCAAGGGTGTACGCCTCCACCAGGAAGTCGATGTCGGACCTGCTGGCGTCCTCCGCCGAGAACTCCACGTCGTCCGTTATGCTGGAGGCCAGCCGCACGGCGCTCTCTATCTCCCGGAGGACATCATCCGGGGACATCTTCAGCTTGTACTCCATGTGTATGGGACTCGTTGCGATGAAGGTGTGAATCCGCGGGCGGGATGCCGTGCGCAGGGCCTCCCCCGCCGCCGTTATGTCGGACTCCTTCGTGCGGGCGAGTCCGGCTATGATAGGGGTCCGCACCTCCGACGCCACCTGCCGGACCGCGTCGAAGTCCCCGGGGGACGACGCCGGGAACCCGGCCTCTATGATGTCTACGTTGAGCCGTTCGAGCTGACGCGCTATCTGAATCTTCTCGCCGGTGTTGAGGTTGATCCTGGCGGCCTGCTCTCCGTCCCTGAGCGTTGTGTCGAAAACCTTTACGATGTCGCAGCTCTCAGCCATCTCAGTATTCCGGCGCCTCTTTTTTGTCCATCCAGGGCATCATCGCGCGGAGGTCGCGCCCGACCGTCTCAATCAACTGATTGCGCTCCGTTTTGACCCACTTCTTCATCTTGGGACGCCCTGACTTGTTCTCGAGTATCCAGTCCTTGGCGAACGAGCCGTCCTGGATGTTCGACAGGAGGGTCTTCATGGTTCTCCGCGCGTGCTCGTCGATGACCATCCTGCCCGCAACGCTGTCGCCGTACTTCGCAGTGTCGCTGACGGAGTAGCGCATCCACGAGAGCCCGCCCTCGAAGATCATGTCGATTATGAGCTTCATCTCGTGCAGACATTCGAAGTAGGCTATCTCCGGCTGATACCCGGCCTCGACCAAGGTCTCGAACCCGGCCTTGATCAGCTCCGTTACGCCTCCGCAGAGGACCGCCTGCTCCCCGAAGAGGTCGGACTCCGTCTCCTCTCCGAACGTCGTCTCTATCATGCCGGACCTGCCTCCGCCAATGCCGGAGCCGTATGCCAGGGCGAGCTCCATGGCCTTGCCGGACGCGTTCTGATGAACTGCCACGAGGACGGGAACGCCCTTGCCCTCGGTGTACATGCGGCGGACGATGTGCCCCGGCCCCTTGGGGGCTATCATGAATACGTCGTTTGTCCTGGACGGGACGACCTGCCCGAAGTGCACGGCAAATCCGTGAGCGAAGGCCAGGGCCGCGCCCTGCTTCATGTTCGGAGCCACGGCGTCGTTGTATATGTCGGCCTGAAGGTGATCGGGCATCAGGAACATTATTATGTCGGCCTTCCTGGCGGCCTCATCCACGTTATGGACCTCGAACCCGTCGGCCTCAGCCGTCTTCTTCGATCTGCTCCCCTCGTAAAGCCCGATTATCACCGAGACGCCCGAGTCCCTGAGGTTCTGCGCGTGGGCGTGTCCCTGGCTGCCGTAGCCCAGGACCGCCACCGTTTTGCCGCTCAAAACCTTCAGGTTCGCATCCTTGTCATAATACACACGTGCCATACAAAAAACACTCCTCTCATAATTCGGGCGAACACGCCCGCTCAAACGTTCATATATAAAGGGCCGATCCAAGGACCCGGCGGCGAGGGATCACGACGCATATCGCCGGCCGGATGTCAGCAGCTCTCCATGAGCACGGGAGGGGCTTCGGCCCCGGCCAGCAGGTAGCTGAAGCCGAACTGCTCCTTAGATGGCATCTCGCGGGCCTCCTCGCCGTTCGCCTGGAACCCGGCGCGGCTCAGGGCTACGGAGCCCGACCCAGCTATCTCGATTATGCCGTAGGGCCGCAGGGCCTCGGTACAGGCCTCGACCTTGCCCTTGTCACCCGTCACCTCGAGCGTGAGCGCATCGCTGCCCATGTCGACCACCCTGCAGCGGAAGACGTCAGCGATTTGAAGGATGTGCGGCCTGGTCTCCATCGTCGCCCGAATCTTGATGAGTGAGAGCCATCTCTCCACAAACTTCCCGACGCTGTTGAGGTTCTCGACCGAGAGGACCTCGACCACCTTCCCGAGCTGCTTTCCGACCTGGTCGAGCGCCCACTCGTCGCCCTCTATCACGACTGTGAACCGGGACACGCCGTGAACGTTCGTCTCGCTCACGCTCAGGCTCGCGATGTTATAGTTGCGCCTGTAGACGAGGCAGGCTATCCTCATAAGAACGCCAGGGCTGTCCTGTGTCAAAACGCTGAATGTCCGCTGCACTCCAATCGCCTCCATTTAAAAGATCTAAAATCCCGCCGTAGGGCCGAATGGCATCCCCTGTTTCCATACGCAGCCACAAAAAAAAGCCGGGACCCCGAAGGATCCCGGCCCGGTTTTCGATGAATGCCCGTTCAAGCACCGATCGACCCCGGGTGGGACCCGCGGCTAATAAGTACCAGCACCAGCAGAATTATGTTAATATTCATATTGACTCCCTTGCTCATCGCGATCCCTCCTTCTCGGGGTTGGGCTACAGAACACAAGAATTACCACTTCTATGATATTGTAGAGATGAAATGCGGATCTGTCAATAGTTCACGTTGCCCCAACAGGATAAACGCATAGAACGCATAGAATCCATAGATCCTTGCTATAGCTTAATTGATAAATTTTATGCACAAAATAATCAATTGAGTGTTTGCAAGCCTTCAGCATTTTCTATGCGTTTATCCTGGC
>JAISRP010000100.1 GCA_031273585.1 Synergistaceae bacterium | reverse complement strand
CTGTGAAGTCTCCCTTGTAGAGCCTCACTGCTTTGTGATCGCCGTACTCGAAAGGGGTCTCCTCGAACCACTTTTCGTTGTAGAGGTTGTTGGCCTCGCCCTGGAACACCGGCATGTAGAGCACGTCGTCGGTCTCGAGGTCCGAGAAGAAGTGCGTTCCGTACGACAGCTCCGGCATGTGGCCCGTCTTGGGTATGCCTACCTCGACTATGCAGGAGGTGCTCGTGATCTCGTCGTACCTGACCGGGACCCCTAGCTCGGGGCTGCTCGAACCGACCCGGCCCGGGGCGACGAGTATGTATTTCTCCGGGGCGAGGCGCCTGTTCATGTCGCCGAGCGCCCTGGCTATGCGGTGGAAGTCGGCCGTCGTCGCGTACAGCCACGGGTCGACGAACACGAGGTACCGAATGTGCTCGTGGCTGCCGTCGGTCACCATCCTGTCGGCCTTGAGTATCGTCTCGCACTCCGCGAACTCCGGGCGCTCCGCCTCGGCCCTGTCCTTTATCCAGAGGGGGCGGGCCTGCAGCAGCTCAAGACGGTTTTCGAGCGGCTCGTAGGCAAACTCTATGTCGACGTATGTGCCCATCTTCTCCTGAAGCAGGGGCATGAGCTTTGACATCGACTCGAAAAATCTCTTGTGTACCCGGGGGAACGACTCGAAGGGCATGCAGACTTTGCCCTCCAAGGGGGAAAATATGCTGGTCCGGTCCAGAGCCCCGAAATAACCCTGGTTCTCGTCGTACAGGTAGAGACCGGCGTATGTCGAGAAGTCCGGGTGCCAGCGGAACGAGTCGCGCCACACCTCCTTTATGTCGACAGTGACCAGCTCGCCCGTGTCCCTGCATATTGCGTTGAAGTGTTCCTGGGAGTGCTTCATGACCTTGTAGGCGTTGGAGCCCTCAGGGCGAAGGAATGGGTTCGAGAGCGAGTATGTCCTGGCGTATCCCCGCTTGGTGCTCATCGTGCCGAGGCCGAACACCATCCGGATCAGCCCGTCCTCGCGTTTTATCCGGGTCGTCCAGCGCCGGCCGTTGTAGGAGAACCCCACTCCTGCCGTCGTCGGGTAATAAAAATCCCCGCGCCACCTGCCGGAGACCATCATGACGATTATGCCCATCATGTCCCGCCCCAGCCCGTGCTTTCTCCTGTAGCTCTCGGCGGCTGGGAAGTAAATCCGCGAGTAAATTCTCTTTATCTGCTCCTCGACCGCCCTCACCCGGGCCTCCAGCGACTCGTCGGAGTTGAGGAGGAACGTCGACATGTACTTTCCGGCGAACGAGTATTTCAGCGAGTCCTCGAGCAGGGAGCTGCTCCTGATCGCTATTGGGTCCCTCGTCTCGGCCAGGTAGACCGAGAGAGATTTCGTGACGTAACCCGGCAGGTCCTGGGCCAGAAATGCCGCCTCCAACTCCTCCGGCGAGCCGGATTTTCTGATCTCGTCGAGCTCCGGTATGCGTGAGATAAATTCCACGAACACGTCGGTTCCGAGGAATCTCGACCTGGGCAGAACGACCGCCCTGAGCCTGTCGTTGTCGGAGTCCCGCAGTACGCGGATGGCGTAGAGGAGAGAACGTCCCTTTCCCCCGAGCGGGCCGCCTCCGATTATGAGTGGTGCGAACTCTGGGTCCTTGGACGGATCCCACGAGAAGTATCTCTCCCGCGCTTCCTCAATCGATGTCATCAGACCCCTCCTTAATGTGCTTCGCGCGGCGCCTGACATCCCACGCATCGTCCCGCCCGGAGTTAGTTAGCGCTCGCATCACGCTGCCCTGGATGCTGTGCGCCGAATGCCCCGCGTCTTGCCCCATTGCGGCGATTGCGGATTTTATCATGGCCCTCTTCGACGCCGCCGCGTGCGGACATCTAAAATCGACGATCGGCAGCCTCATCGCCCTGGCCTCATGTATTATATCCTGTTCCGAAACGTAAACCAACGGTCTTATCACCCTTATGCCGCTCCTGCTCATGAGCATGTGAGGGGCGAAGCACGAGAACCTGCCGGCGTAGAGCAGGTTCATGAGGACCGTCTCCACGACGTCGTCCCTGTGGTGGCCAAGCGCCAGGACGTTGTACCCCATCTCGAGCGCGAGGGTGGCCAGCATACCCCTCCTTATGTTCGCGCACAGGCTGCAGGGGGACCTCTCGCGCCTCTCCCTCAGTATCCTGAAAATCGGATGCCGGACGGCGCGGAAATCCGCGCCCGCCTCCGAGGCCAGGTCGGAGAGGGCAGAGGTATCCGCCCCGTCGTCGGTGGGGTCTATCGTGAGCGCGCCGATCTCGAACGGCACTGGGCTCCGTGCGCGCAGCCCGGAGAGCGCGCGGAGCAAAAAACCGCTGTCCTTGCCGCCGGACAGCCCGACGAGTATCCTGTCTCCGCGCCGGATCATCGAAAAATCCGACACGGCGCGTCCAATGCTCCGTGAAATTTTTCCGCACTCCGAACGCCGGTCAGCCCTCTTACGCAAGAATATCCCGCCCCTGATACGTTTTTAGGTTGTTGGAGGTCACGCGCCATAATTTTTAATACCGCAAGCTGTCTTATTATGACATACCTGCCGCCCCAAGACAATAAAACAATAAACCCCCAAACGCCGCGGCCGCGCGTTTGAAATGCCGCAATTCGCATTCTCGTCCGAATCTTTATATGAACCGGATGATGCAGTATAATGTGGCTAATCAGCAACGGGAGGACGATGCTTTGGATAATGGTTGACGAGGCGTTGAGGGATAAACTTCAGGGAGTTTTGAACAGGACCAACGAGTTCCTGGGATACAGCGTCGACCACGTCACTGGAATACGGGATGACGTGATGCATGGCTTAAGGGAGATTCACGACGAGCTGAAGGACGTGCGCAAGGAGGTCGGCGAGGTCATGGCGGCCAACGACGCCGTGACGAAGGCCTACAGGGACGCCAGAAATCAGCTCGCGAGCGGCGGGCCGGACGTTGACGACGAGGCGAGGGAGCGCCTGTACGGCGAGGCGGAGCGCTTCATGAGGCTCCGGTCATCGTTCGACGAGAGGGAGCGTTATCTGCGCCGCAGGCGCGACGACCTCGAGCGCGAGAGGGTGCGCATGGAGCGGATAATGGAGCACAGCTCCAACGTCACGAGCAAGATGCGCCTCGCGGTCGACATCCTAATGAACAGGTCGGACCATCCCGGCGCTGCCAAGGCAGTGGCGGATGGGCAGTCGCTCGCGGTCGCGCTTCAGTTTGCGGAGCGCGAGAGCAAGAGGCTCGCCCGGGAAATTCACGACGGGCCCATACAGCAGTTCGCGGCGACGGTCCTGTCCTTCGAGTACTTGGAGCGGGTCGTGGCGGCGGGGGACAAGGACGCGACGCTCGAGGAGATAAAGAGGATAAAGGCGCAGATACGGGAGACGCTGGGGGATTTTCGCGGATTTTTGCTGCAGCTTCAGCCTGTCGGGCTGGAGAAGGGCCTTGGCCGGGCGATAAAGCGCCTCGCGGAGAGCTACAGGGAGCGGCACGGGATCGATTTCTCGGCCGAGATCGACGAGTCTCAGGAGGAGGATGACTTCCCGAGCGTCCTTCGGTCGAACGTGTTCCGCATCGTTCAGGAGGCGGCGTCGAACGCCATGAGGCACGGAAAGGCCAAAAAAATCGCCGTCAAGTACGAACACTCCAAGGGAGAGCTGTCGCTGGACATCCGGGACGACGGAAGCGGCTTCAACCTCGAGGAGGGAAAGTCCCTGGCCGCGGAGAGGGGATCCTACGGTTTGTCCAACATGTACGAGCGGATAAATTTCGTGAACGGCGTCCTCGACATAGAGAGCCATGTCGGACAGGGGACCAGAATAACCATAAAGGCCCCGATAGGGAGAGATGCAGATGAACAGAATCAGGATCGTTCTGGCGGATGATCACAGGCTCTTTCGCGAGGGGCTGAGGCGGCTGCTCGAACTTGAGAGCGATATGGAGATCGTGGGCGAGGCGAAGGACGGGGCGGAGGCCGTGGAGTTGATCATGGCCACGGATCCGGACATCGTGCTGCTTGACATCAACATGCCCATCCTGGACGGGGGACAGGTGATAAAACAACTGAAGACGAACGGGTGCCGCATACACTCGAGGTTCGTCGCCATAACGGCGTATGACGACGAGGAACACATGGCGTCCCTATCGTCGATGGGCATCAACGGGTATGTGCTGAAGTCATCCAGCACCCCGGACCTGCTGGCAGCCCTGCGGTCGGTGTACAAGGGGGAGTCCTACGTCGACCCCAAGGTCGCGGGCAAGCTGCTCTCGTCATTTCAGAAGCGCAAGGCGGAGCAGGACGTCATGGTGCTCCTCACCCAGCGGGAGAAGGAGGTCCTCTTCTGGCTCTCGCAGGGATTCAACAACGCCGAGATATCGAACAAGATGGTCCTCTCCGAGAAGACCGTTAAAAACCACGTCAGCCACCTTCTCAAAAAACTTGAGCTGAACGACAGGACGCAGGCCGCGGTGCTCGCGTGGAGGATGGGCCTCGTTCAGACGTCGACGACGAGCCCGCCGCATTAGAGCGAAAAAAACAAAAGAGACCGCCCCGGGATGGATTTTTTGCGATCCGTCCCGGGGCGGTCTCTTTATATCGCGCGGCTCGGTTCTCAGCTGCTGCTTGAGTTAGTGTTCATGCTCAGGTACTGGGACACGCTCGACATCTGGGCGTTCAGCTTCTGAATGGCGAGCTCCATGTTGGAGTACTGCTTGTACATGGTCGTCTGCCTCTGCGCGAGCTGGCTCTCCAGCTTGTCTATCTGCTCCTGGAGAGAGGCCACCTCAGTGTCGATGTTGTTCATCGCGGCGTTGATTCGGCCCTTTGTGATGATGGCCCCGCCGACTGTGACCTGCGCGCTAGACGCCAGGTTGTCTATGAAGTCGTCCAGCCCGTTTATAAAGGGAATCATGACGTTCGCTACCTGCTGCGAGTCGTCGATTATCGCCTGGAAGAACGCGTCCGAGTCGAACTCGAGAATCCCGCTCTTGCCGAAGTCCAGATCCTCGGTCGCGATCCCGTATGCCGAGAGCTGCACCTTTCCGGCGTCGTAGTGCAGGTCGAGGAAGTCCAGGTTGTACACCGCGGTGGAGTACGTGCTGCCGGCCAGCGTGAACGACACAGCCGAGGGGTTGTACGTGTAGCTCGCGTTATACGTCGCCCCCACCGACGGAGATTTGCCGCCCACGATCCACTCCAACCTGCTCTCCATGACGCCGCTGCTGTTCTCGAAGGAGTTGATCCGGTAATCGACGCCCTCCGTATAGGTGTATTCGTAGATTGTGTTGCCGTTTTCGTCGGTGGAGGTTCCGCCGGAGGTTATGGTCAGTTGTCCGTTGATGGGATCGGTCGAGTCAGGTACGTACTTGAGGTATTCGTAACTTCCGGAGCCGCGGGTGAAGGTGTCGTTTAGGGTCTGGGTCGACTCCGTTGCGGACGGTCTTTTGATAACGAGCTGTCCGTTCTCGAGCGTGACGTCGAGCCCCATATCCGCCCTGCCCGCTATGGCTGAGGTCGTGCCGTTTGATGTCGCCGTTCCGTTTATGCTGGTGGCGAACTGCAGCTTCCTCTGTATGTCCTCCATCGAGTCCGTTGCCAGGACGTCGATCCGGGCCACGCTTCCCCCGGTGTTCACGTAGAACGAGCCTGCCATGTCCATCGCCGCGTCCGTGTGCTGCACCTTCCTCGACCTGATGG
>JAISRP010000094.1 GCA_031273585.1 Synergistaceae bacterium | reverse complement strand
GGAAAGGTCGGCAAGGGGAGCCACACGTACCTGCTGAGCCCGGCCGCAGCGATGGCGACAGCCGTGCGGGGCGTCATCACCGACCCCAGGGATATCGTCTGCAAGGCGCAGTAACGAGGACTTAAGTCGCTGAATTTTCACCCTTTATACTGAGGAGGCATGGCAATGAGCGAGGTTTTAAGAGGGAGAGCGTGGGTGTTTGGGGACGACGTGGACACGGATCTGATATATCACAACAAGTACCTTGCCGAGACCGACCCCAAAAATATGCCCCAGTACTCGTTCGAGTACTACCCAGGCAAGGAGAATTTCGCCAGGGAGGTAAAGCGCGGGGACTTCGTCGTCGCTGGCAAAAATTTCGGCTGCGGGTCGAGCCGGGAGCACGCGGTTTACTGCCTGAAGGAGGCCGGGGTGCCGGTCATCCTGGCCGAGACCTGTTCCCGAATCTACTACCGCAACGCCATCAACAACGGGTATCCAGTGCTATTCGTGAAGGGGATCTCCCAGGCCATAAAGGACGGAAAGATCTCGGACGGAGACCTGCTGGAGGTCGAGCTCGAGACCGGGACCATCAGGGACACGACGAACGGCGGTACGTTCCACGGCGACGCGGTGAGCGACTTGGAGCGCGACATCATGGCCTCCGGCGGGCTGATACCGTATCTGAAGGCAAATAAAAAAAGAGGGGCGGGTGATTGACATGGGCGGCACATTCGCGGAGAAGGCCCTGGGCAGGTCCGTCGGGCGGACATTGCGCGCCAACGAGGTCGTGACGGTCGAGCCTGACTTCTGCATGAGCCACGACAACACCGGTCCGATATCCAGGACCTTCAAAAAAATAGGGGTCAAAAACGTCTGGGACCCGAAGCGGCTCGTGGTGATCCTGGACCACGGCGTCCCGGCGCCGTCGAGCGACCACGCCGTGAACCACAAGGAGGCGCGCGAGTTCATGCGCGAGCAGGGGGCCCCCCACTTCTACGACGTGACCAGCGGAGGGGGCGTCTGTCACCAGAAGTTCCCCGAGGAGGGATTCGCCCTCCCGGGCCAGATAGTGATAGGCAGCGACAGCCACACCTGCACCTACGGGGCCTTCGGCACGTTCGCAACCGGCATAGGGCGGTCCGAGATGGCGGCGGCGTGGGCCACCGGACAGATCTGGTTCAAGGTCCCGGAGAGCATGAAGATCACGGCCACCGGCAGGCTCGGGCGCGGCGTGTCCGCCAAGGACTTCATCCTGAAGGTGATGGGGGACGTCAAGTCGGACGGGGCGGACTACATGAGCGTCGAGTTCCACGGGGACGGCATAGAGAACATGAGCATATCGGAGCGCATGACGCTGTGCAACCTGGGCATCGAGATGGGCGCCAAGAACGCCGTCTGCCCGCCTGACGCCAAGGTCCTGGATTTCATAAAGGGACGCGAGAAGTCCGCGGACTGGGAGCCGATCTGGGCCGACCCGGACGCGGTATACGCGAAGGAGATGACCTACGACCTGTACGACATCGTCCCCGGGGTGGCAAAGCCGCACACGGTGGACAACTACGCCGCAATCAGCGAGGTCAGGGGGACGAAGATAGATCAGGCGTTCATCGGCACCTGCACGAACGGGCGGCTCGAGGACCTGCACGCCGCGGCGGAGATATTGAGGGGCAAGAAGATCGCGGTCCGCACGGTCGTCATACCGGCGTCGTGGAACATATACAGAGAGGCCATGAGGGACGGCACGCTGGACGCGCTCCTGGATGCGGGCTGCATCGTCTGCAACTCGGGCTGCGGGCCGTGCCTGGGGGCTCACATGGGGACGCTCGCGCCCGGCGAGGCATGCATCAGCACCGCCAACCGCAACTTCAAGGGGCGCATGGGGGACAAGGACAGCTTCATATACCTGGCGAGCCCGTATGCCGTGGCAGCGAGCGCCGCCAGGGGCGAGATAACCGACCCGAGGGAGGCGATCGGACTATGAAGATCAGGGGCAGGGTCTGGAAGTACGGGGACGACGTCAACACCGACGTTATCTTTCCCGGAAAGTACACCTACACCGTAAAGGACAGGGCCGAGATGGCGAAGTACGCCCTGGAGGACTTAGACGCCGACTTCAACAAAAACGCCGGGCCCGGGGATATAATAGTCGCCGGCAAGAACTGGGGTTGCGGGTCGAGCCGCGAGCAGGCCGCCATCTGCCTGAAGGAGCGCGGCATAGGCGCGATAATCGCCAGGAGCTTCGCTCGAATCCACTACCGCAACTGCCTAAACGAGGGCCTGCCGATAATCATAAGCTCCGAGGCGCAGGACCTGGCGAACGCAGGGGACGAGATAGAGATAGACTTCGAGGCAGGGGTGATAACAGCCGCCGGCCGCGCGCTGAAGTTCCCGCCCTACCCCGAGTTCGTCCAGGGACTGGTCAACGACGGAGGGCTCATCCCACACGTCAAAAAATCGCTAGGGCTCGCGTGATGCCGGCGGCCCGTGCTCTTCATTGATAAAATTTCAATTATCGCTGTAACTGGACGAGTTATCGTTAAATTGCGGCAGGCTTGCGGTATTCATGCGCGCGAAGCGGCGCGGACGCCTTCGATTTTAAACATATAGATCGGCCGCGACCGGCGCGCGAGTTGAAACAAATGTTGTTAATGTGATAAGATCCCCTGCATTATGACAGCTAAGGGAGGGGATTTGTATGAAGTCCGAGGAAATAAATCACAAAGATGCGAAGGCGAAGGCGGAGAAACTTTTAGCGGAGTCGAAGCTCGTCTTCATGGGGACGAACGGCAGCCACGGACACCCCAACGTGAGGGCCCTCGTTCCGATGAAGTTCGAGGACGTGCGGACCATCTGGTTTGCCACCGATCTCCACTCGAGCAAGATACTCGAGCTGATCAAGAACAACAGGGCCGTCGTGTACGCGTTCTCCCAGAAGAGCATGACGGAGTGCAGGTTTTGGGGCGCCGTTACCATCCTGGAGGATGCGGCATCCCGGAAGCACGTTTGGACCGACGAGCTGAAGAAGCACTTCGAGGGAGGGGTTGACGACCCCAGGCTCAGGGTTCTCCGTTTCGACATATCGAACGGAGTGTACGGCAGCAACAAGGACGGCAAGAGCGGCAGTTTTACAAACTGACGCGGACCGGGCGGCACTTGACATGACGCTGCGCCTCCCGGTCCGCGGACATGCAGACTGAGGAGGAGTTGCAATATGAGTCGTGACGTAATGAAGGTCAAGGAGAGGAAGAACCGCTACAGGGTGTGTTACATGTCGGGCGACGACTCCGGGTTCGACATGATGGAGGGCGCGCTGCTGGTGCTGCAGGCGCTGGATCTGCCGATTGACTGGGTTCGCGCCGACCTCGGCTGGTGCATGTGGGA
>JAISRP010000040.1 GCA_031273585.1 Synergistaceae bacterium | reverse complement strand
GAGTCAAGCTAATAGTCATATTTCATTTTTTTGTTTTCGCCCTACGGGCGAAAACAAAAAAACAAATGGGGGTCCGGGGGACTGGTCCCCCGGCGGGTGTGGGCGGCGCCCACGGTCTTAGTTCTGGTTCAGTCCAGCTCGTACTGTTTGATCTGCCTCACCACGTCGAGGATTGTGCCGTCGCGCGCCTCGACTATTGCTATTACGCGATCGTGGAAATTCAGCTCATCAGGGACGCCGACCATCGAGTAGGCCTTGTCCCTCAGCTCCTCTATCGAGGAGAGCGGGATTTTAGCGCGTCTCAGGGCGTCGGTGAGATCCGCCCGGGCTGGATTGACGGCTATCCCGTAATCCGTGACCAGGACGTCGACGGATTCCCCGGGGGTGACAACAGTCACCACCCTGTCGCAGACGGTCGGAATCCTCCCCCTCACGAGCGGGGCGACGATGATCGTGCACTTCGCCCCGGCGGAGGCGTCCGGGTGCCCTCCCGGAGCTCCGCGCAGGATTCCGTCCGATCCCGTGACCACGTTTACGTTAAAATCGACGTCTATCTCCAGGGCTGCCAGGATGACGAAGTCGAGCCTGTTCACGAAGGCCCCCTTGTTCATCGGGTTCGCGTACTGGGAGGTGGATATCTCAAAATGCCTCGGGTGCACGCCGACCGACTTTATCGCGTCGACGTCGAAGTCCTGAGTGTCGACGACGTAGTTGATGAGCCCCTTGTTCAGCAGCTCCACTGTCGGCTTGCTGATTCCTCCGAGCGCCCACTGCATCTTTATTCCACGATCAACCATGATCGTCTCCAGAAACTGGTTGACGGCGAGCGACGGTCCCCCCGCGCCGGTCTGGAACGAGTAGCCGTCCTTGAAGTAGGGAGTGGCGGCCATGACCTTGGCGCAGCTCTCCGCCATCATCAGCTCCCTCGGGTCGCTGGATATTCTTATGGCCTGGCTTGCTATGAGGTTCGCGTCCCCTATCTCGTCGGCGACGACGACGCAGTCCACGTCGATCCCCTCGATGCTCGGGGGAAAATTTGGGAACGGGACGAGCGTGTCCGTGATGACGACGACCTTGTCGGCATACCTGGCGTCGACCACGGAGTAGGCGAGCACGCCGCAGTCCGACTTGCCCCCCTTCCCCCTGGCGTTTCCGTACTCGTCGGAGCTGGGGGCGCCGATAAACGCGACGTCTATATGAACCTCGCCCATCTCTATCGCACGGACCCTCCCGCCGTGGGACCTGATGACGGCGGGGGTCTTGAGTTTTCCGCGCGACACGGCCTCCCCTATCCTGCCGCGGATGCCGCTCGTTTGAAGGCCGGTGACCACGCCGTTTTCAATCATCCCGGCCACCGCGTCGTTCGCCGAGCCGACGGAGGAGGCTGCGATCGTTATGTCCTTTATCCCGAGGGCCTCTATCTCCCTCATCACCATGTTCACGACGTAATCGCCATCGCGGAAGTGGTGGTGGAAGGAGACGGTCATGCCGTCCCTCAGGCCGCATTTTTCTATGGCCTCCCTCAGGCTGGCCGCCACCTTGCTCTCGCGCGGCCTGACGGCGGCTCGGACCCTGGGTCCTGGCTTCGTGTAACTCATCCCGTCCCGGCTCAGGCCGCCCTTGAAGACCTCGCGTCCCCCGGTCAGAACCGAGTCTGGAATTTCCCTGCCAATGGCGTTCTTCATCTATAGGTCCCCCTCGTACGCGCCGGAGGCCTTCGCGAGCGCGAGCGTCCGTTCCGCGCCCGACAGAAACGCGATGTCGAGCATTTTTCCGTCCACCTGGAAGATGCCGACCCCCCTGGCGGCGTTCTCCCGGATGGCCCGGACCACCCGCTCCGCCTCGCGTATCTCCCTCGGGCCCGGCGTAAATATCTCGTGGACGACCGGTATCTGCCTCGGGCTCACGACTGACTTGCCGTCGAAGCCCATCTCCCTGTCCAGGACGACCTCTGCGCGGAAGCCCTCCATGTCGTCGAGGTCCGTGAAGACCGTGTCGAAACACTGAACGCCCGAGGCGCGGGCAGCCAGGAGGACGCCGCCGCGGGCCGCCAGAAGCTCGACGCCGCTCCGGTGATAGCTCGTCCTCATCGCTACCCGGAAGTCGCCGCCTGATATGGCAACCCCAAATAGCCTGTCCGACGCCTCGCAGATCTCAAGTGCGTTTATGACCCCGCGCGGGCTCTCGATCGCCGCCATGAGGAGCATCTTGCCAGGATCCGCGGAGAACTCCCTCTCCGCGGATTCGACCGCGCTCTCCACCAGCTTGACGTCCTCCGCGCTCTCGCACTTGGCGATGCGAATGCCCTCCGCGCCGCCGGCAACGCAGGCCCGCACGTCCTCCCTCCAGTGGGGCGTCTCGAGCCCGTTGATCCTCACTATCCGCTCGACGCTTCCGTAGTCGACGCTTTTCAGGTTGTTGTACAGGGAGAACCTGGCGGCGTCCTTCTGGCTCTCGGCCACCGCGTCCTCGAGGTCGAAGATGACGGAGTCCGGGCGGAATATATACGCGTCCTTCATCAAGCTCGGGCGCTGCGCGCTCAAAAACAGCATCGTGCGCCTGAGGCGATTTTTCACGTCGTCCGTCATTATCACAGCGCCCCCCAGGGGATGCCGTCGGTCTGGCCGTTTGAGCGGTACACCGCGCACTCGACCCGCGCCTTTATGGTGCAGTCCAGCGCCCCCTTGTCAACGACTGTAACCTTGCCCGACTTCACGCCGAGGTTCTCCAGCGTGCCCAGGACCAATTTTTTGATCTGCCTGCCGTACTGATTGATGACGCTGCTGCTGAGATCGAGCGTAATCCCGCCGCCGCCCGGCTCGACTGTGACCTGCACGTCGCTCGATTCGAGCGTTCCGGCCACGGCTGTTTTTTTAATCTCCATGTCAACTGCCCCTTTCTAGGCGGCGCGCTCCGCCCGCGCCCGCGGAATCAGGCCGCGCCCTTCCTGGCCGCCCGTGCCTCCGATATGAAGGGCCATGCGATGGAACCGGCCGCCAGCAGCCATAGGACGATGCAGATCGGCGAGGCGAAGAATATCCCGAACGTGCCGTCGGAGAGCATCATCGACTGCCGGTAGGTCTGCTCCATCATCGCCCCAACGACAGAGGCCAGTATGAGGGGCGCGCTGGGTATCTTGAACTTCTTCATCAGGTAGCCCACGAAGCCCAATATCGTGAGCAGGATGAAGTCCATCGATGCGAAGTTGATCGTGTACACGCCCAGGAAGGCCACCGCCACTATGAGCGGATACAGTATTTTCCCCGGGACGGAGAGCACGCGAACCAGCAGGCCCGCAAGGGGGATGTTGATGACGGCGCACACCACGTTGCCGAGGAACATGCTGGCTATGATGCCCCAGGCTATGTCGGGGTGCTGCTCGAAGAGGAGCGGACCCGGCTGGAGGCCTAAGATCAGGAGCGCGCCAAGCATTATGGCGGTCGTCCCCGAGCCTGGGACGCCCAGCGTCAGCATCGGGATCATTGCGCCGACAGAGCACGCGTTATTCGCCGCCTCCGGCGCCGCGAGCCCCTCTATCGCGCCCTTGCCGAACTCGTCCGGGTGCTTGGAGAGCTGCTTTTCGTTGTTGTAGGACATGAGGGCGGCGATCGTTCCGCCTGCCCCCGGCAGGATTCCGATGACAAACCCGATGGGCGTCTGGCGGATCATGGGCCAGAAACAGCGCTTCCAGTCCTCCATCGTGATCCATATACGGCCGAACTTCGTCTGGACCGGCCTTGCAATCTCTCGGGCGATGTGCTCGAGGTTCTCGAAGACCTCGCCGATGCCGAACACCCCGATTATGACTATTACAAAATCTATGCCCCCCTGCAGCTCGTCGATCCCGAACGTAAATCGCGCCGTTCCCGACTGGTAGTCCAGCCCGACCGTCGTCAGCATCAGGCCGAACACCATGGAGATCAGGCCCTTCAGAAGCGCCGCCTTCGATATCGCGGCGGTTGCTGCGAGCGCGAATATCATCAGGACGAAGTACTCCGGCGGCCCGAACTTCAGGGCAAACCGCGCCATCGGGAGCGCGATCAGGACGAAGGCGACCGTGGCGATCAGCCCGCCAATGAACGACGCTATGGCCGATATGGCGAGAGCCGCCTCGGCCCGTCCGTTCTGAGCCATCGGATATCCGTCGAAGCATGAGGCAACGGCAGCGCCGTCGCCGGGGACGTTGAGCAGTATGGAGCTCCTCGATCCGCCGAACATCGCCCCGTAATATATGGCGGCCATCGCTATGAGCGCGGTCGTGGCCGGCATGGTGAAGGTGAGGGGCAGCAGCAGAGCTATCCCCGTGGTCGGGCCGAGCCCGGGAAGCATCCCCAGCACAGTCCCCAGCGCGGAGCCGAGGACGAGCCAGAGGACGTTGTACGGCGTCATCGCGACGGCAAATCCGTTCATAAGGTGCCCTAACATGTCTCCCATCTAAATGGCCTCGCTCTCTTCAAAATATCCCCAAAGGGGAGGACGGCAGGCTGATCTGAAATATTCTGACGAAAATGTACCACATGCCGAACGAGAAGCAGAGCGTTATGATGGCGTTCTGCACCGTCTTGTTCAGACCGTTTATGAAAAACAGCATCGCCATCAGGAATATTATGGTGGAAATCACGAACCCGAGCCGGTCGAACATGGCAGTGTACAACAGGCAGAGAGCTATGACGATGAAGATCAGCTTCATGTTCTTGATGTGAAATTGCGGACGTTTGCTCTTGTCGTCGCTGTTGAGTCCCTTGCGAGCCTCGACCGCGAAGGAGATGGCGCCGAAGAGGACCATCAGCACGCCGAGCCCGAGCGGAAAGTATATCGGCGACATGGGGTTGCCGATCGGGGCCTTTGGAAGCGACATTGCCTGAAACCCGTAAATTGTGCCGAAGACTATTGCGACCAGTCCGACCCATGCATTCGGTCTCAAGATAAACCCTCCTTACAGATTAAACAGATGGGGAATGCGCGGGAGGGCGATTTTGATCCCGCCCGGCCTCGCGCGTCCCCATACGAGGCGGATCAGTTAGTTCTGGAGCATTCCTATATCGGCCAAGACCGCCTTGTTCTCCTCGTTGACCCTGTCGAGGAAGCCCTTGAAATCGGCCGCGTTCATGTATGCGGGAACCCAGCCGTTTCGCTCGCAGATGTCCTTCCACTCGGGGGTCTCTGACATCTCCTTGAGGGCGTTCTCCATGAATTTACGCTCCTCCTCCGGCATCCCAGGCGCGCCGAAGATGCCCCGCCAGTTGACGTACTCGGCATCTATGCCCTTCTCCTTGAGGGTCGGGACGTCGGAGAGGGGGCCGGACGGAATCCTGCTCGGGGATGTCAGGGCCAGGATCTTGATGTCGCGCGATTCATACGCCCCAACCAACTCGGCCATGCCGGTCGATGCCAGGTCTATGTGCTGACCCATGATGGAGGCGAGCAGCTCGCCGCCCTGGAAGGCTATGTACTGGATGCTCTTGAGGTCGGTGACGCCGGCAGCCTTTGCCGCGACCAGGAACTGAACGTGGTCCATGCTGCCCATGGAGGAAGTGCCGCCTACCTTCACGCTCTTGGGGTCCTTCTTGATGGCCTCGAAGACCTCCTCTATGGAGTTGTACTTGGAGTCCTTGGGCACGGCGAACGCGCCGAAGTCGTTGATCAGCATCGATATGGGCGTGATGTCGTTGTAGCCGAGCTTGGTCTGACCCGTCAGGTTGATGAGGATGAGGGGGGGCGAGTAAACGACGAGGCTGTAGGGATCGCCCTTTTTCCTCTGCAAGTACGTGAGCGCCACGCCGCCGCCGCCGCCCGGCTTGTTGACGACCGGCATCGCCGTATTGATAATGCCCTTCTCGGTGAGCACTTTAGCCGCCATCCGCATCGTCGTGTCCCAGCCGCCTCCGGGCCCCGCCGGGGCTATACACTCGTAGTTCTTGCTGGGATAACTTGCCGCAAACGCGCCTCCCGCCAGGGTCGCCATCACCATTGCCATCATTAAAACTGCTATTTTACGCATTTTCAATCTCCTTTCGGCTGTGAAAATTTTTTTCAGGAAGTGCTGATTTACCCGGAGGGGCCTGAAGGGTATGACTAAAACTCCGGCTGCCCCCGCGAGGCCAAACGGCAAGATGTCGTTTTCGTGATTCAATCAGCGCTTCCAACTATTCCCGGGTCGCCCTGCGGTCGATCGGGGATGCTGCGGGCGCATAAATTTCAGTCTTCGTCCG
>JAISRP010000322.1 GCA_031273585.1 Synergistaceae bacterium | reverse complement strand
ACGGCTGAAAACAAAAAAACAGATGGGGGCCCGGGGGACTGGTCCCCCGGCGGGCGTGGGCGGAGCCCACGGTCTTGTCACTTTTTATGATTATCGCAGGTCAACTGTTCCCGCCTGCTCCGAGTCTCTCCATCCATACGTCCTTCAGCCGTAGGCCGGTGGGGGTTGAGCCGAGTCCGCCCTTCATCGTTCCCCTCAGCTCCGGGGGCAGAAGTTTTTGCACTCCCACGAGCGCGTCTATTACCTCGTCGACCGGGATGGCGCTCGCTATGCCGGCCAGGGCCATGTCGGCCGAGGCCAGCGCGTTAGCGACTCCTATCGAGTTCCTCTTGATACATGGGATCTCGACTGGACCCGCCACAGGGTCGCATATAAGGCCGAGTATGTTCTTCAGGCTCATCGCAACGGCCTCCGCGACCTGGGCCGGGCTTCCTCCGGCCATGTGCACGAGCCCTGCCGCGGCCATCGCGGATGCGACGCCGATCTCGGACTGACAGCCGCCGAGCGCGCCGGAGACTGGGGCTCTGCGCGCAATTATGAGCCCCGTCATTGCGGCGACCAGGAGGGAGTTGACGATCCCCTCCTCCCCGATATTCCTGTCCTCCGCAACAGTGAGGAGCGTTGCCGGCACAACGCCGCACGACCCGGCCGTCGGCGCCGCGGCAACCCTGCCCATGCTGGCGTTCACCTCCATCGCGGCGATGGAGCGGGCGACGGATTTAGTCAGGATGGCGCCCCCGACGGTGCGGCCGTCCCTCATCGCGCTCATGAGGCTCGAGGCGTCTGTTCCCGACGTGAAGCCGGCGATGAGCTTGTTGGGGCCCCTGAGGCCGGTTTCGAGCGACTCCCTCATGACGGACCAGATTGTCGTTATCTGCCCGAGCGTCCTGGACCGGGAGTATCCGCTCCTGCGCGACTCGTACTCCACGGCCAGCTCGTGGAGCGGTTTTCCGCTGCGGCGGGCCTCGTCCAGGACCTCGGAGAACGACGTGAATAGCGGCCTCGGATCCTCGAGCTTGTAGGGGAGGAGGCTCGTCACGGGGTACACGGCTATGACGCCGCTCATCCGCCTGATCCGGTCAACTGCGGCCTCTGGCGCTGGGGAACTGGTTATGCACTGAACGAGCTCCTCGCCATCCCTGACCGACGACTGAACGGACCTCACCCCCTCCAGCGCGGAGACGGCCTCATCACTGGAAAAACCGTTTCCTCCCCTGACCAGTACCGCGTCCTCGCAGCCGCGAAGCGAGATCTCGAACCCGTCCAGCTCGTCTATCAGGATCTCGCCTCCGCCCACTGAGATGCCGGCAGCCCTCATCTTAACGCCATCCCTCTCGATGGCCATGTCTATCGTGTTCGGGTTGCGGTCCGAGTCGCTGAGCGGGTGGAACTCCACCGGGATGCCCTGGCCCCGGGCCGTCTCTATGGCCCTGCCTATGTCCGGCGAGTCCGGGTCTAGCCCCATGAGGCCGCCAACCGTGGCCTCGTCGCTCATGTGTCCTCTGAACGTCCGGGCCAGCGCGCCGTAAAAGAATATGTCGATCCTGTCCGGCGTCCCGCCCAGCAGCATACGGCCCATCCGGCCGATTCTGAGGACGCCCGCGGTGTGCGAACTCGACGGGCCTGTCATCACCGGGCCCAATATGTCGAACAGGCTCACGGTCCGCGAAGCGGCGTCAGAGCATGGGGCCCCGCCGCGCGTGGTATTACACGAACTCATACGTGCCGCCGATTCCCTTCTCGACCGCTCTGTTGTAGGCTATCGTAGCGACTGTCACGTCAAGCGCCCCAGTGCCTATCAGGATTGTGAGGGTGCGCTTGTCAGGCGCAGGCAGGGGCTTCTTGCCGGCCAACACCTCGCCGATCGTCCCGTGGAGGCTGCTTTCCGTGATCTTTCCCCTCTCGGAGAGGCCGGCTAACGCTCCGCGGTGCAGCGTCTGCCCGACGTGGTCAACTATTATGTAGTCGGCGTTCAGGATACACTCGTCGTCGCACTCCTGGTATGACCCGATCGGGACGAGGATTGTGCCGGGTTTGAACCACTCGTACCTGAAGAATTTTTCCTTCGACTGCGTAACGCATATCGCGACGTCCCCGCCGCTTGCCTCCTCGGGCGTCTTTGCAAGTACTATGCCGCCGCTCACGAAGCCCTTCATCTGCTCCGCGTAACTCCTCTGCGTGTCCGGGTTTATGTCGTATACGCGGACCTCCGAGATCCTGAAGAACTCGGATATGGCCATGGTGTGAGTCCTGCCCTGCATACCGGCGCCGTACAGGCTGATCTTTATCTCAGGTTTCTTCCAGAGGTGTTTTAACGCAACGGCGGTCTGCCCCCCGGTGCGGAGGTTCGTAATATACTCGCCGTCGAGCACGGCGCGGAAGTTGCCGATCTTAGGATCGATCAGGAGGATGAGCGACGTTATGTAGGGCAGGCCGATCTTCCTGCGCTCGCCGAGGAACCCCCCGGCCCACTTTATTCCGGCCGAGTCGAGCCAGCCTATGTAGGCAGGCATGGCGTTCATGAAGCCATTGTACGGAGGAAATTCCGCCGTCTCCCCGAGGTCCAGCAGCACCTTCGTCGGGTTTATGACAGTGCCATCTCCCATCCCCTTGAAGGTCTTCTCGACCGCCTCGACGACATCCTTCATCGTTATGAGTCCCTTTATCTGCTCCTGACTCAGCAATAGCGTTGGTTTTACCATCGATTTCTCACCTCTGGATTTTTTTGTTTGATAAACGCCCGCTGACGCAATACATACTCGCGGGCGGCAGGACCTTGGGGCTCCGCCCCAAACCCCGCCAGGAGGCAGTGCCTCCTGGACCTCCAATAAGTTTTTTTGTTTTCAGCCTACGGCTGAAAACA